>DATKFK010000783.1:0-13261 GCA_035544375.1 Thermoanaerobaculia bacterium | reverse complement strand
AAATCGCCGGGGCTATCGATCGTTGCCATCGCCAGGGCGAGGGCGCAGAAGGCCAGGACCTGCAGGCTGGCTTCCGCCCAGCTGGTGACGCCGCCGAACGGCAGCGGCGCCCAAAGGATGAAGGCAGTCAGCAGGGCGGTCAGCGCCACGCCCGAATGGCGTATCATGGCGCGACTTTTCCCCGGACCTTGGACGTGACCTCGGGCCTGCCTGGAGAAACCATGCGACTGCTCACCCGATTCGTCAGCGGAGTCCTCCTGTTCCTCGTCGCGGTCTCAGCGGGAGCGCAATTCGCTGAGTATACGGCGCCCGGCGGCCCCGCCGGGCGCCCCATCGATCACCGGGCCGATCTCGCCCAGAAGGTGGCGAGCGCCCGGCTGCGGCTGGGCCCGCTGCGCGTCGCCCCCGAGATCTCGCTCAAGGACGTGGAGTACGTCAGGAACCTTCTGGGAGCCGCCTTCAGCTCGACCCCCTCCGATTTCACCGCGACGGCGAGCGGCGGGTTCCGCGCCTACCTCCCAACCGGCTCGAACGTCACCTGGACCGGATACGCGCTGCCGGAATATGTATGGTGGCAGAAGGAAAAGGACCGGCGGCAGCTCGACGGCCTGTATGGTGTCGTGCTCGACGGCTTCTGGAACCGCCTGACCGTGCAGGCCAAGGCGGGGAGCAACGCGCAGCAGCAGGTCCTCACCGCCGAGGTGCCCAGTTTGACCAGCGCGCGCATCGAGCACGGCGAGGCCAGCGTCGATCTGCGCCTGACCGGCGCCATCTCCGCTTTCGTGTCCGGCGGGCTGCAGCGCCAGCGCGAGCTCGGCGACCCGCGGAAAGATCCGTTCGTGGCGCTCCTCGCCCAGCTGGATCGCGACGAGACCGTCGAGCGGGCCGGGTTGCGCTGGCGGCCGGGGAACTGGCTGGTGGGCCTGGGCGCCGAGCACTCCGACGTCACCTTCGCCAACCGCCAACCCGGCGCCCTCGACCGGTCGAACTCCGGCACCGCGCCGGTCCTCGAGCTGAGCCGCCAGCACGGCCGGCTGTTCTTCGATGCCGACGTCGCCCAGCGCTCGCTCACTGCCAAGCAGGGCTCGGAGTTCGTGAAGTTCGACAAGCCCACCGGCCATATCACGGTCTCTTACGAGATCGTTCGCCCGGTCGAGCTCTTCGCATACGTCAACCGCAACCTCGTCTACTCGCTCCTGCCAGGTTACTCGTACTTCGACGATCTGCGGCACGGGGCGTCCCTCCACCTGCAGCTGGGACGGCGCGCCAGGGCCAGCGTCTTCGGCGAGACGGGAAGCCTCGGCTACACCGCCTTTTCCTCCTCCGTGGCGCGGCGCAGCGACAAGCTGACCTCGTACGGCGGCGCACTCACGTACGACCTCCTTCCCGGTGCCGTTTTTGGCCTGCAGGGCTCGAGCACCCGCTACGCCTCGAACCTGCCTGGCGGCGGCAGAACGCTTGCCGTCTTGGGGTTCAACGTCACGCTGGCTGCCGGACAGCCGCCGGCGGGGCCGCCATGAGGGCTGGACCGGCGGCTGCTCTTGCTGTAGGATAGAGGCGGTAAGATTAGTGCCGTGAAGAAGATAGCAATACGCGCATGGGTTTTGCCGGCCCTCCTTTTGCTCGGAGCGCCGGTGGCAGGCGATCAGGCTCCAACGCCGGGTTACCGCATCGGTCCGCGGGACCTGCTCGAGATCAGGGTCTTCGAGATGCCTGAGCTCAACGAGCCGCTGCAGCACCGGGTGTCCGAGGACGGGACGATCAGCCTGCCGCCCCTGGCCGACCTGCAGGTCACCGGCCTCACCGAGGCCGAGGCGGCGCAGAAAATCAAGTCGATGCTCGAAGAGAAATACGTGCAGCGCGCCACCGTCGAGGTCAAGGTGCAGGAGTTCCGCTCCCGGCCGATCTCGGTCATCGGCGCCGTCAAGCAGCCGGGCAGCCTGGCGTTTTCCGGGCGCTGGACGCTGCTCGAGGCGCTCACCGCGACCGGCGGCATCGACACCGACCACGGCAGCGTGATCTACGTGCTGCGTCGCGCCGACAACGGCCTGTCCGACCAGGTCGCGATCCCCGTCGACGACCTGCTGGTGCGTGCCGACCCGCGCGCCAACATCCCGTTGCTGGCCAATGACTTGATCAACGTGCCGGTGGCGGTCGAGATCACCGTCTATTGCCTGGGTGCGGTGGTCAGGCCCGGCGGGGTGTCGTTCAAGAGCACCGAACGGATCACCTTGCTCGGCGCCATCGCCCGCGCCGGCGGCCTGACCGACCGTGCCGCGAAGACCATCCGCATCAAGCGCGCCGACGCCACCGCCGGCACTCCGGAGGTCGAGGCCGACTACAAGCGCATCCTGGCCGGCAAGGACGCGGACGTCGAGCTGCACCAGGGGGATGTCGTCGTGGTCAAGGAGAGCTTCTTTTGAGTGTATCCCTAAAGGCGCAACAGCCAATCCCGGACGAGCTGGATCTCCTTCCCGTCGAGTCCGAGTCCGAGTTCAACCTTGGCGAGTACCTGGCCATGGTCCGGCGCCACTGGAAGCTGGTGGCAGCCGCCAGCCTGGTCTGCACGGCGGCCGGCGCCATCCACTACGCCATCACGCCCAAGGCCTACATGGCCACGGCGACCATCCAGATCGAGCGCCGCACCCTGGCGCCGGCACTGAGCAGCCAGGCTCCCTGGCTCGAAAGCTACTTCGATGCCGAGTACTACCCCACCGAGTACAAGCTGCTCGAGAGCCGTGGGCTGGCCGAGCGGGTGGTCAAGCGGCTCGATCTGCTGGCGGATCCGGCGTTCAATCCCCGCGCCACCGGCCGCGCCGCCGCCGTCACCGCCGACGACGATCAGGCGGCCCTGGGCGGCCTCGCCGAGCGATTGCGCGGCGGCCTCGGCGTCGAACCGGTGCGCAGCACCCAGCTGGTCGAGATCACCTATCGGGCATCGTCCCCGGCTTTCGCCGCGCGCGCCGCCAACGGCTTTGCCGACGCCTTCATCGACATGGGTATCGAGTACCGCTTCACCAGCGCCGGCAAGACCTCGAGCTTCCTCAACTCGCAGATCGAAGCGCTCAAGAAGGAGCTCGACGACAAGGAGGCAAAGCTCCAGGCCTTCAGCCGTCGCACCGACATCGTCACCATGGAGCCGAGCTCGAACGTGACCTTGCAGCGGCTGCAGGCGCTCAACAACAGCTACATCGACGCCAAGAACGCGCGCATCGACAAGGAGGCGAGCTACCAGGGCCTGCTGACGGCCCCCCCCGAGACCATCGCCGACAGCCTGCAACCGGGAGTGGTGGGGAGCTTGCGCTCCGACGAGCTGAAGATGGAACGGGACTACGACACCAAGCTCAAGGTCTACAAGCCGGAATGGCCGGCCATGGTGGAGCTCAAGGGGGAGATCGAAAAGAACAAGCAGCACATCTCCGCGGTGGTGCATGAAGCGGTCGAGACGGCGCGCAAGAGCGCTTACGCCGCCTACGCGACAGCCCTGCGCCAGGAGCAGGCGATCGAGGCCGAGATCAACAAGCTCAAGTCCCAGGCGATGGATCAGAACTCGCAAGCCGCCGAGTTCCAAAACCTGGGCGTGGAGATCAAGACCCGCCGGGAGCTGCTCGACAAGCTGATGCGCGAGCAGTCGGAGAACGAGGTGCAGGCCCGCCTCCAAGACACCCGCGACTCCAACGTCCACATCGTCGATCGCGCTCTCGTTCCCGGCGGCCCGTTCTACCCGTCGCTGCGCAAGGACGTGTCCTACGGCCTGCTGTTCGGCCTGCTGATCGGCGTCGGCGCCGCGCTGCTGATCGAGTTCCTGGACCGCACCGTCAAGACCGCCGAGGAGGTCGAGCGCAAGATCGGCCTGCCGACGCTGGCCGTCATCCAGGACATCGACGAGGCCGGCAGGGCGTATGGCTACTCCGGGCGCTACGGTTACGGCTATGGCTACGGCTACGGCGCCGAACCGGTGCCGGTCGCGCGGGTGCGGCCCGGCCGCGGCGCCAAGGAGGCAGCCGCCGCCGGCAGCGCCGCCGCCGGCGCCCCTGGCTCCGGCATCGCCACCGGCCCCGCCGGCTGGCTGGAGCGCAAGAAGGGCAACGGCAACTCGCCGACGCAGATCGAGCTGGTGCCGCACGAGCTGCCGCGCACCCAGATCTCCGAGGCTTACCGGTCGCTGCGCACCGCGCTGCTGCTGTCGAGCGCCCGCGAGCTCAAGGTGGTGGCGGTGACCTCCGCGGCCGCGGGCGAGGGCAAGACGGCGACGACCACCAACCTGGCGATCGTCCTCGCCCAGCTGGGCCGGCCGGTGTTGATCGTCGACGCCGACCTGCGCAAGCCTCGTCTGCACCAGGTGTTCAAGATCTCCAACCAGACAGGGTTGGTGAGCCACCTGACCTCGAACGTGGATGCCGACGAGATCGTGCTCCCGACGACCATTCCGAACCTTTGGATCACCCCGTCGGGCCCGATCGCCCCCAACCCCTCGGAGCTGCTTTCCTCGGACCGCATGTTCGATTGGCTGCGCGCCGCGCGCACGCGCTTCGAATACATCATCATCGACACGCCGCCGGCGCTGGCGGTCACCGACGCGACCATCGTCGGCGTCATTGCCGACGGGGTGGTGCTGACCCTGCGCAGCGGCAAGGTGACCCGCGAGGAGGCGCGCCTGTGCCGGGACCGGCTGCGCCAGGCCGACGTCCGCATCCTCGGCGCGGTGCTCAACCGGTATCGTTCGACGCATTCCGGGCTCGGCAGGCGCTACCGCGCCTACGAAACCTACGTCGCGGCCGAGAAGCCAGCCGCTCCGCAGGCCGGGTCCGCCGCCTGAGCCAAGTGTCCCGCTTGCGCCCGGACCCGCGGACCCGCGATCCCCGATGATCGACCTGCACTGCCATATCCTGCCGGGGATCGACGACGGCGCGCAGAGCCTCGAGCAGGCCGTCGAGATGTGCCGCCTGGCGGCGGCGGCCGGCTGCGAGGCGATGGTCGCCACGCCCCATCAGCGCAAGGGCGACTGGTGGAATTGCGACCGCGCCCAGCTCGCGGCGCTGCGCCAGCAATTGCAGGATGCGGTCGGCCCCAGGCCGCGCATCCTGGGCGGCGGCGAGATCCGCGTCGATCCGCGGCTGCTCGCCGAGATGCTGGCGCTGCGCGAGGACGACACGGAGGGTCCGCTGCCGCTGGCCGGATCGCGCTACCTGCTGCTCGAGTTCGGCTCCGAGGCGGGTCTGCCCGAGGCCGCCGACCTGGTGCACGAGCTGTCGGTCGCCGGTTGGCATCCGGTGCTCGCCCATCCCGAATTCATCCACTGGATGGCCGCCGAGCCGGCGGCCGTCGCGCACCTCGTCTCGCTCGGCGCCCTGGCCCAGGTGACCGCGATGAGCCTGACCGGCGACTTCGGGCGCCGCGCCCAGGCCGACGCCAGCCGCCTGGTCGAGATGGGGCTGGTCCACTTCGTGGCCAGCGATTCGCACGACCTCGAGCGGCGGCCGCCGGGCATGCGGCGGGCCTGGGACGCGATCGCCGCGCGCTGGGGCGAGGACGCGGCCCGCGAGTTGCTCGCGGTCAACCCGGGGGCGGTCATCGCCGACCAGCCGCTGCCCTCCCGGGCTGCCGGCGCCGAGCGGCGGGACTCGCCCGGTCCGGCGGCGGCGCTCCGCTTCACCCGATGAGCGCGCGGCCTCAGTCTGCACCCGCCGCCGGCGTGGTTGCGCGCGCCGCGGCGAGGCTCGCCGCGCTGGGACTGGCTGCGGTCATCGCAGGCATCGCAGGCATCGCGGGCATCGCGGGCGGCATGGCGGTCCTGGCCGCGCTCGGCGGCGCCGCGGCGGCACATGCCGCGGCCGATCCGTTCTATCTCGATCTGCTGCGCGACGGCATGCAGTCCTATGACCGCGGCGACTACGCGGCCGCCAGCAAGCAGCTGCGCCTCGCCTGCTTCGGCATGCTGGACGAGCCGCGCCAGCTCGCGGAATGCCTGACCCGCCTGGGGCTCGCCCAGGGCGCCGCCGGCAATACCGACGGCTTCCGCGAGACGTTCCGCCGCATCGTCGAGGTCGAAGATAGGTTCGGCGCCTACTCCAAGGCCGACCTGCCGCCCGCGGTGCGCGCCGCTTTCGAGCAGCGGGCGCTCGCCGCCGTGCCCGCCGGCACCCTGCAGACGATTCCCGCGTTCCGGGCGCTCCTGGGCCGGCAGCAGGAGGCCCAGGTCGCCGCGCTGCCGCCGCGCGAGCGGCGTCGCCAGCTCGAGGAGCGGGTCGCCAAGGAACCGCGCAGCGTCGTCTGGAACGTGATGCTCGCCGAGCTGGATCTCGCCGATGGGAAGACCGCGCCGGCCGTGACCCGTGCCGAGGCGGCGGCGGCGCTGGCGCCGCGAGACCCGCAGGCGCTCTGCGTGCGCGGGCAGGCGCGGGCGGCGGCGAGGCGCTGCCAGGAGGCGCTGACCGATCTCGAGCTCTGCCCCGCGGCATCCGGGGCCGCCGCGGCTGGCGCGGCCGGAAGTGGCGCAGGTGCCGGAAGCGCCGGAGCGGCCGGCGTGGCCGGCACCGGCGACGCCTCGGCGCAGCGCGGCGCGACGGCCCTGCTGTCGTGCCGCGTGGAGCTGGGCCAGTGGCGGCAGGCCGAGGAGCAGGTGCGGACGATGCCCGCCGCCTGGAAGCAGGAGCGCGAGATGGCGGCGCTGATCCGCCAGGTGGCAAAGCATCCGGGCGCCGCCGGCGCTCCCCCCGCCGGCAAGGGAGGCGTTCCGGCGGCGGCACCCGCGGCCGGCGCCGGTGCGGCGGGGCCAACTGCCGGTGCGGGTGCGCGCCCGGCAGGCGTTGCCGGCACCACCGCCGGCGCGGGGAAGCCCGCCCCCGGGCAAACCGTCGCGGGGCAGACCGCGACCGGGCAGACCGCTGCCGGGCAACCCGGTGCCAAGGTTCCCGCCAACACCGCCGCCCAGCCTGCCGGCCAAGGCCCGTCCGGCAGCTCTGCCGGGACCAACGCGACCGCCGGGGCCAACGCGACCCCGGGGACCGCCGGGGCCCCGGGGACCACCGGGGCGCAGGGCGCCGCCGGGGCCGGCGCGCGAACGGGAACGGGGACGGCCGGGGCCTTCTCCGGAGCCGGCGGCGCCACCGGCGGATCGGCGGGCACCGCCGCCGGCGCCGCGGGAACGGGCACCCTGCCGCGTCCGCTCTCGCCCATGTCGGCGGCGGAGCGCGACGCGATGGCGCGCGCCGAGCGCCTGCTCACCGCCACCACGGTTCCCGACCTGCGGGAGGCCCTGCGCCTCGCCCGGCAGGTCGCCGACGCCCATCCCGACTCGAAGGAAGCGCAGTACCTGGCCGGGGCGGCCGCCTACCGCAACTCGCGCTGGAGCGACGCCGCCACCTATTTTCGGCGCGGGGGGCCGCCCGGCGACGACCATCCCGAGCTGCTCTTCTACATGGCCGTCGCCTACTACGAGGTGGGAGACCGGCCGGCGGCCACCGCCGCGCTCAAGCGCTCGCTCCCCAATTTGCAGAGGACCCCGTTCGTCGAGACCTACATCAAACGCATCCTCGGCCAATAGGACCCGGCGCGTCCCGTGCGTCCGGGCTTCGAGGGCCGTGGGGCTTCCGGGAGCCGAGGCGGCGGCGCGAGAGGTGATCCCATGAGCAGAGTGTTCTTCGCCAGGGGCGTCCGCGGCGAGATCGTCCGGCGCCTTCAGCGCCAGCTCGGTTTCGCCGCCAAGGATGTCGACGGGGTGTTCGGAGACGCCACCGTCGCGGCCGTCAGGAAGTTTCAGCTCGGCCAGAAGCTCGGCGCGACCGGCGAGGTGGACGCGGACACATGGCAAGCGCTCATGAAGGCGCCGATGCCGGTCGTGCGGGACCGCGCCCTGGGGCTCACCGGCACCTTCGAAGGACACGACTTCACGCTGGCCCAGGGGAACTTCGACGGGGCCGGCATCACCTGGGGCATCATCGGGTTCAACTTGAAGAGCGGCTCGCTCGCGCGGGTCCTCCTCGACATCCAGGCGAGCCGCCCCGACCTGCTGCGGCAGGCGTTCGGCGCCAAGACCGATCAGCTGCTCCAGCTGCTCGCGAAACCGGTCTCGCAGCAGATCGCTTTCGCGGACACGATCAGCCTCGGCAGCGACAAGGCGCGGCTGGCCGAGCCTTGGCGCTCGGCCTTCAGCGCCTTCGGTAACCTGCCGGAGGTGCAAGCCGCGCAGCTGGCTCTCGCGGACAGCGCCTATTTCCAGCCGGCCCTGAAGACGGCAAGCGACCTCGGCCTGAAGACAGAGCTTGGTCTGGCCCTGGCCTTCGACATCCACGTCCAGAACGGCGGTATCAAGGCAGCCGCCCGGACCCAGATCCAGGAGCAGCTGGCCAAGCATCCGATCGGGAGCGAGCGGGACCTGCGGGTGATCATCGCCAACGCGGTGGCCGACAAGTCGGCCGCGGCTTTTCGGGAAGACGTCCGCTCGCGCAAGCTGACCCTCGCCACCGGCGCCGGTGTCGTTCATAAGGCCACCTTCGTGGTGCGCAACTGGGGCCTCGACGATCTTCCGGCGTAGAGGGCCCGCTGCGCTGGTCCCCGCGGGGCTCCGCCACGGAATTAGGCTCCGGGAGCCATTTTGGCGTAGAATGCACCTGTCCCCCGCGCGCGAAGCGACTGGAACGCAGGGAGGCTCGATCTCTATGAGAAACCTTGTAGCCCGCAATGTCCTCGCCCTGGCTGCCGCCACGCTGTGCCTGGCCGCCGCCGGCACCTGGACGCCGCTCGCGGCGCAGAAGCCCACGATCACCGCGCAACAGGTGAGCTGCTTCCGCTTCGCCGAGAACCAGGTGGTCAACGCCACGACCGTCGGCGAGCCGGGCGGCGCCACCGCGCGGCTCTATTTCCAGTGGACCGACCACCCGTATTACTACTGGGTGGACTTCGAGCATGACGCCAAGGCTGGGGCGGGACACTACTGGACCACACCGCCCAAGCCGGAGACCCGCAACAAGGAGGTCGAGTACTACGCCGAGCTCCTCGACGGCACCGGGCACGAGATCGCCCGCTCACCGTTGCTGAAGGCGAAGGTGACCTCGGACTGCCAGGTCAAGCTGACGCCGCAGCAGCTGGGAGCCGCCCAAAACCTGACCATCGGCGAGACCTCCGCGCAGCAGACCCGCAACCGGGTCAACGGCTTCCTCTGCGACGGCATCGTCACCAGGGTCAACCCCGAAAACGTCAAGCGCGCCGACGAGACCTGCCGCACCTGCGTCATCGCCTGGTGGCAGCGCAAGGAGCTGCTGATCCCCGTGGCCGGCGTCGCCGGGCTGGGCGGCATCACCTCGGTGGTCGTCGACAAGCCCGAACCGTCGCCCTCGCGGCCCTAGATCCACAGTCCCAGCCGACCCGGTGCCTGTGCCCGATCAAGCCGGGCAGGGACCCGGCGCCTGATCAAGCCGGGCAGGGACCCGGCGCCCCGCGCAGCGTCTCCCCTTTGGGCTCCCTCCGCACCTGTCTACAGGCGAACCGCACCGCGCTCGCCGGGACTCACCTCACAGCAGAAGACAAGGCGCCGGACCGAACGGCCGCGCCTGGGGGACCTGTCAGACATATGACCAACACGCTTGCCTTTCCCGTGTCCGAGCCGGACGGCCACCCTCATGCCGACTCCGGGGGCGACCCACTGATCGAGCCCCATGGCGGCCAGCTCGTCGACCTCCTGGCCTCGCCGGCCAGGGCGGCCGAGCTGAAGGCCGCCTCCCGCGACTGGCCTTCCTGGGATCTCGCCCCGCGCCAGCTCTGCGATCTCGAGCTGCTGCTCAGCGGCGCCTTCTCGCCCCTGACCGGTTTCCTGGGGCGCGCCGACCACGATTCGGTCTGCCGGCGCATGCGGCTGGCAGGCGCGGCCGGCGCCGCCGCCAAGGCCGGCACGGCCGGAGACTCCGGCGGCGCCCTGTGGCCCATCCCCATCACCCTGGACGTTCCGCGCCGCCTGGCCGATACGCTGTCGCCCGGCCGCAGCGTCCTCGCCCTGCGCGACGCCGAGGGCGTGATGCTCGCCGCCTGCCACGTCGAGGAGATGTGGGAGCCGGACCTGGCCGCGGACGCCCAGGCCGTCTATGGCACCACCGACCCGCTGCATCCCGGCGCCGCCTACCTGCTCGGCCGCACCCATCCGGTGTTCGTGGCCGGCCGCCTGGAAGGGCTGCAGCTGCCGGCGCACTACGACTTCCATGCCCTGCGCCTGACGCCTGCCCAGCTGCGCGCCGAGATCGCCCGCGAGGGCTGGCGGCGGGTGGTGGCCTTCCAGACCCGCAACCCCATGCACCGCGCCCATTGCGAGCTGACGTTGCGCGCCGCCAAGGAGGCGCAGGCGAGCCTGCTGCTCCATCCCACGGTCGGCATGACCAAGCCGCGCGACCTGGACCACTACACCCGCGTGCGCTGCTACCAGGCCATCCTCCACCGCTTCCCGCAGCACACCGTGAAGCTGGCCCTGCTCCCGCTGGCCATGCGCATGGGGGGTCCGCGCGAGGCGCTGCTGCACGCCATCATCCGCAAGAACTTCGGCTGCACTCACTTCATCGTCGGCCGCGACCACGCCGGACCCGGCAAGGACTCGAAGGGCAAGCCCTTCTATGGCCCCTATGACGCCCAGGAGCTGCTGCGTTCGCACCAGGCCGAGGTCGGGGTCGAGATGGTGCCCTTCCAGCAGCTGGTCTACGTCGAGGACCTCGACACCTACCTGCCCGTCGACGAGGTGCCCGCCGGCAAGCGCACCCTGGACATCTCGGGCACCGAGCTGCGCCAGCGCCTGGCCGACGGCCGCGAGCTGCCCGCCTGGTTCACCTTCCCCGAGGTGGCCGACGAGCTGCGCCGCACCCACCCGCCCCGCCACCGGCAGGGCTTCACGGTCTTTCTCACCGGGCTCTCGGGTGCGGGCAAGTCGACCATCGCCAACGTCCTGGTGGTCAAGTTCATGGAGATGGGCGGCCGGCCGGTGACGCTGCTCGACGGCGACATCGTGCGCACGCACCTTTCCTCCGAGCTCAACTTCTCGAAAGAGCATCGCGACATCAACATCCGCCGCATCGGCTTCGTCGCCGCGGAGATCACCAGGAACGGCGGCATCGCCATCTGCGCGCCGATCGCTCCCTACGACGCGGTGCGCAAGGAGGTGCGGGCGATGATCGAGCCCGGCGGCGGCTTCATGCTGGTCCACGTCGCCACCGCGCTCGAGGTCTGCGAGGAACGCGACCGCAAGGGGCTCTACGCCAAGGCGCGCGCGGGGTTGATCAAGGAGTTCACCGGCATCTCCGATCCCTACGAGGACCCGGCCGACGCCGAGGTCACGATCGACGCCGGCGCGCTGTCGCCGGAGCAGGCGGCGCAGGAGATCCTGCTCTACCTCGAGCGCGAGGGCTACCTCGGAGCGAGCATGACGGCCCAGGCCTGAAACCAGGGGCCGCAGGCCGGCCGCCCCTACCTTGCGGGGGTGGCGATCGATCCGGGACACCGGCGCCTTCGCTACCTCCTCTTGAATCACCAGCTTGCAGTCAGTGCATGCATCACCTACACTTTCTGCATGCAATACACGCTACGAGATATCCCACCCATCTTGGACTCGGAGCTGCGCCGGCGAGCAAAGGCCGAAGGCAAGAGCCTCAATGCCATCGCCATCGAAGCCTTGGTGCGAGGCACGGGTCTGGGTGAGACGCCGCTGCGATATCGCGATCTCAGCGATATCGCCGGCACCTGGGTGGAAGACCCCGACTTCGACCGCGCGATCGCGGATCAGGATCGGATTGACGAGCATCTGTGGCGATGAGGCTTGCCCTGGACACCAACCGCTACACCGACTTGTGCCGGGGCGACGACGCCGTGCTCACGCTGGTCGAGAGAGCGGAGGCCGTTCTTCTCCCGTTTGTCGTTCTCGCCGAGTTGCGCGTTGGCTTCTCGCTCGGGACGCGCGGCGCCGAGAACGAACAGGTGCTGCGCCGATTTCTCATGAGGCCAGGGACATCCGTGCTGTTCGCGGACGAGCGGACGGTTCACCAATATGTCGGCGTTTTTCGCCAGCTGCGACGGCAGGGAACCCCGATCCCGACCAACGACCTGTGGATCGCCGCGCTCGTGCTGCAGCACGACCTCGTCCTTTGCGCTCGCGATCGCCACTTCGACCACCTGCCCCAGATTGTCCAGGCATGATCGAGCACGGCGCCGTCGAGGAACCGGCCCTCCGCGATGACCTGGCGCGCATCGCGGACGCGCTCGCCGAGGCGACGCGGGCGCTCTCCCGCTTCACTCCCGGCGACGTCGCGTCCCGCGCCAAAAGTGGGGGCGATCCGGTCACCGAGGCCGACACGCTGGTCGACGCGTTGCTGCGGCGGGCGCTGCTGCGCAGCGGCGAGGGGTGGCTTTCGGAAGAGACGCACGACGACCGCTCCCGGCTCGGCCGCAGCCGCGTCTGGGTGGTCGATCCCCTCGACGGCACGCGGGAGTTCGTGACCGGCCTGCCCGAATGGTCGGTCTCGGTGGCCCTGGTCGTGGACGGCGAGCCGGTGGCCGGCGGCATCTGCAACCCCGCGCGCGGCGAGACGTTCCTCGGCGCCCATGGCCACGGCGTGACGCGGAACGGCGCGCCGGTCCAGGTCAGCGCCCGCGCCGACCTCGCCGGCGCCGAGGTCCTCGCCAGCCGCACCGAGGTGGGGCGCGGCCAGTGGCAGCGCTTCGCCGCCAGCCCCTTCTCGGTCGTGGCCATGGGGTCGGTCGCCTACAAGCTGGCGCGGGTCGCCGCCGGCCTCGCCGACGCCACCTGGACCCTGGTGCCCAAGCACGAATGGGACGTCGCCGCCGGCGTCGCCCTGGTGCTCGCCGCCGGCGGCCGCATCCTCGCCGGCAGCCCCCAGCAACACCGCTTCAACCGCCCCGAGCCCCTCCTCAGCCGCCTGATCGCCGCCCCGACGCAGCTCCTGGCCCAGATCGAGGCCGAGATCGCGCGGCGCGAGTGAGAGCGCCTGCCGCGGCGCGAGGTAGCCGACCTCGAGGTCGAGGCGGTCGCAGCGGCCGGCCGCGAGCGGCGCAGGGCTCAGAGCCGCAACGTCGCATGGCCGCAGGAGTTGCGCGAGCTGCCTTCTTCTGGGAGAATCGGGCCGCACCATCGCAGGAGGTCGAGGTCGCCGCACGGACGTGCCCATCCTGAAGTCCGAAGTAGCCCTTTCTCCGCCAGATCTGTTCGATTTGCCGGACCTCCCCTGGCGGGTCGCCTACGTGCGCAGCCGGCAGGAGAAGGAGTTGGCGC
>DATKFK010000782.1:0-6150 GCA_035544375.1 Thermoanaerobaculia bacterium | reverse complement strand
CGGACCTGGGTTGGGGCCGCCTGGCGCGCGGCCCGATCGAGGTGCTCGAGGTGCCGGGCGATCACTACACCCTGCTCCACGAGCCCGGGGTGCAGGTCCTCGCCGCCCTGCTGCGCGAGCGCTTCGCCGCGAGCGGCTGAGACGGTTTACGATGTCCGCCCATGGCGGGCCGATCTCACCAGCATCGAAAGCATCGTCGAGCGCCCGGAGCGCCCGCAGCTCCCGGGCCGCCGGGAGGGCCCGGGGCGCATCCGCCGAAGGCGCCTGCCGGCCGCACCCGTCCGGCCGCGGGCGCCGGCCCGTGGGTCTGGCTGCTCGCCGCGCTCGCGACCCTGGCGATCTACTGGTCCACCACGAGCTACCAGTTCCTGCTCGACGACGTCGCCCTCTTCAAGACCAGCCCGTCGCTGCGGACCCTGAGCAGCATCCCGCGCGGCTTCGTCACCGACATCGGCGCGGTGCGCAAGGGCTCGGCGACGGCGCAGGGTAGCTTCTACCGCCCGCTGTTCCTCGCCCTGTCCACGCTCTATTTCCAGCTGGTTGGACCGAGCACCTTCGGCTGGCACCTGGCGTCGGCGCTGCTGGCGGCGGTGGTCGCCGCGCTCGCGGCCCTGTTCTTCCTGCGCCTCCGCTTCCCGCCCCTGCCCTCGCTGCTTGCCGCCATGCTGTTCGCGCTGCATCCCGCCCACGTCAGCTCGGTCGCCTGGGCTTCGGGCATCCAGGAGCAGCTGGCGGCGCTGTTCGTGCTCGCCGCGTTGCTGGCTCTGCTCTCACCCGGGGCGGAGGAGCATCCGCGGCGGGCGCTGGCGGCGAGTGTCGCCGCCTTCGCGCTGGCGTTGCTCTGCAAGGAGGTGTCGATCGCGCTCTTTCCCATGGCTGCCGTATGGGCCTGGGCGCGGCGGCACAGCGAGCCCGCGGAGTCGCGGCGGTTTGCGCGCGCGGCGGTCCTCTTCGCGGGCGTGAGCGTCGTCTACCTGGCGGTGCGCCTGGCGGTGCTGGGGGCGCTCGCAAGGCCGTGGGCGGAGGCTCCGGGTTTCGTCAGGGCGGCGCCTTCGCTGCCGCTTGCCTTCGTCACCTACGTTCACATGCTGGTATGGCCGACCGCGTTCTCGATCCTCCGGCCCGAGAGGCCGATCTGGGGTCCGTTCGACCTCCCGATCCTCGTCTCCACCGGGGTGCTGGCGGTTCTCGCGGCGCTGGCGTACGCCGGGATCAAGAGAGAGCGCGAGCTTCTCCTCCCGGTCGCCTGGTTCGTCGTCTGGTTGATCCCGGTGATGAACTTCTGGGCGATGTTCCCGGAGTGGATGGTCACCGACCGCTACCTCTACCTGCCGTCCCTGGCGCTGCCCTGGGCGCTCCTCGTCCTCCTGCCGCGCAGGGCCTGGATGCCGGCGCTCGCGGCGCTGGTGGCGGCGTTCGCCATCCTGACGCTGCGCTACTCGGCGATCTTCGCCGATCCCAAGACGTTCACCACGGCGATGGAGGAGGCCGAACCCGGAAGCTCCCACGTCATCGAGGAGAAAGCCCGCCTCCTGCTCGTTGCTGGGAAGCCCGCTGCCGCGGAAGCCGCCTTCCGGCGGGCCCTCGAGCTGGACCCGTGGGATGCGTTCTCGCTCTGGCACCTCGGCAACCTCGAACGGGCGCGCGGGGACTTCGATGCCGCCAGGTCGCATTATCGCCGCGCCCTGGTCGAGGAGCCGAACAACAGCGAGCCGTTCACGGCACTGGCGGTTTCGCTCGCCAAGGCCGGCCAGCAGGGGAAGGCGCTGGCCTTGCTGCACGAGACCGTCTGGCGCTGGCCCGACGACTTCGAGCCCCGGCTGCTGCAGGCGGTGCTCCTCGCCCAGGCCGGCGATCGCCTGCAGGCCGAGGCGGCATTCGCCGCGGCGCGCCGTGCCCGCCCGCAGGATCCAAGGGTGGCGGGCGGTCTCGACAAGGCCGTCGCCGAGCTCGCTCCAAGCCTCGGCGCCGGCTCCCCTTGACGGCGGCGCGGCGGCAGGCGGCGCGCTGGCCTTTCCGCGGCGGCAGCACCCCGAAAGCGACTTCAGAGGATGGGAGCCGCCGCCGGCGCCGCCAGCGCCGCGCGGTAGATCGCCAGCAGCGCGCCCTCGTCCAGCGACGCCGGAGTGTTCTCGAGCACGGGCCGGAAGCGGCTCGCCTCGACCGCCAGGCGCGGCAGGTCGGCCTGACCCACCGCCCAGTCGGCGAGGCGGTCCTGCACGCCCACCGCCGCGAGCAGCCGCCCCACCAGCTGCCCCAGGCTGGCCGCCTCGGCCACCTCCCTTCCCGCGGCCGCCGCCGTCTCCACGGGCGCCGCCGTCTCCGCGGGCGCCCCGCCGCCGCCCAGCAGGCGCGCCAGCTCGGCGTAGCGCTCGGGCCGCCCGCGCCAGGTGCTCTCCAGGGCGGCGACGCCCACCAGGGCGTTCGCCAGGCCGTGCGGGATGCCGAAGCGGCCGGTCAGCGGGTAGCCGAGCGCATGGATGACGCCGGCATTGGCGTTGGCCATCGCGAGGTTGGCATACAGGCAGCCCAGCGCCAGCGACTCGCGCGCCGCCGCGGCGTCCCGGCCGCTCACCTCCGGCCCGTCCGCATCCGGCCCGTCCGCTTCGGGCCCGGTCGCCCCGATCACCCGCGGCAGGGCGGTGGCGATCTGGGGCACGGCAAGCCGCGCGAAGGCGTCCGAGAGCGGCGTCGCGCGGCGGGCGACGAAAGCCTCGATGGCGTGGAAGAGGCTGTCGAGCGCCGAGCAGACGGTCTCGCGGCGGGGCAGGGTGGCGGCCAGCTCGGGATCGATCAGGGCGGCGGATGCCAGGAGGTGGACCCCCGCCACGACCTCCTTGGTGCGCCGCGGCTCACGCCGCACCAGCACGGCATGGCTCGACACCTCGCTGCCGCTCCCCGGGGTGGTGGGCACGGCGACCACGGGCAGGCCGCGGCGCGGCACGCGATCGAAGCCGAAGTAGTCACGCGTGCGGCCGCCATTGGTGGCCAGCACGGCGCCGACCTTGGCGGCGTCGATGACGCTGCCGCCGCCCAGGGCGACGATGCCGTCGCAGCCCGCCATCGCGGCCTGGCTGCAGCAGAGCTCGGCCTGCCCTTCGTCCGGGTCGGAGACCACGCCGTCCCAGCAATGCGCGGTGATGCCCATGACTGCGAGCTGGCGCACGACCCGCGCCGGCAGCCCCACCGCGGCGACGCCGGCGTCGGTGACGATCAGCGGCCGCGCCACGCCGAGCTCCGCGAGCACCCGCGGCAGCTCGCCCAGGCTGCCGGCGCCGAACACCACGGTGGGCGGCAGGCGCAGCCTCACGGCTCGCTCCCCTCCGCGTCGAACCAGCTGCCGGCGCGCCCGCGGTCCCGGCCGCGGCGCGCCGCGAGCTCGAGGGCGCGGAGCGCCGCCGCCGCGATGGCCGGTGCGTCGAGCCCGTAGTAGGGAACCATCTCCTCGTAAGGCCCGACGATCTCGCAGAACTGGTCGTTCACGCCCAGCCGTATCAGCGGCACCGGCCGCTCCTGGGCCAGCAGCTCGGCCACCGCGCCGCCCAGGCCGCCGAGCACGCTGTGATCCTCGATCGTGACCACCGCGCCCGTGGCCGCCGCCGCCAGCACCGCCTCGCGGTCGAGCGGCTTGACCGTGTGCAGGTCGAGCACGCGGGCGCCGATTCCCGCCTTGCCCAGGCGCGCCGCCGCCGCCACGGCCTCGGCGACCATCTGGTTGCCGGTGGCGAGCAGCGCCACGTCGTCGCCCGGCACCAGCTCGACCGCCCTGCCGATCTCGAAATCGTAGTCGCCGAAATAGACCTGCGGCGTCTCGGCCCTGCCCACCCGCAGGTAGACCGGCCCGTCGTGGGCCGCCGCCGCCCACGTGGCCTTGTAGGTCTCCACGGCGTCGGCGGGCGACAGCACGACCATGTTGGGCAGCGCGCGCATGATGGCCAGGTCCTCGAGCGCGGAATGGGTGCAGGCGGCGGCGCCGCCCGACAGCCCGGCGTAGTAGCCCACGAGCTTGACGTTGGCGCGGTGATAGGCGACGTCCAGGCGCACCTGCTCGCAAGCCCGGAACGACAGGAACGCGGCGAAGGAGTTGACGAACGGGATCTTGCCGCGCCGCGCCAGGCCCACCGCCGTGCCGACCAGGTCGGCCTCGGCGATGCCGAGCTGCAGGAAGCGGTCGGGGATCTCGCTGTGGAACGGGACGCTGTACTGTCCGAGGTCCCCCTCGAGCGAGAACAGCCGCTCCTCGACCCGCGCCAGGTCGAGCTGGGCCATGCGGCAGGCCGTGCGGCTCGACAGGGTGTAGGCGGCCACCCACTCCGGCGACCCGATGGCCGGCCCTCCCGCCACGGCGGCGGCGGCGGGCGCGCCCGCGGCGGTGGCGGCGGTCATCTCCTCGACGCGGCTCGGCTGGCTTGGCTCCATGACGGTCATCGCGGGCTCCCCTGTCAGGCCGCCAGCGTGGTGCGCAGGATCCGCTCGGCGTCGCCGGCGGCGATCGGCACCGGGTTGAGGCCTAAGTGGAAGGTGTCCTGCATCACGTAGTCGACGAGCCGGGTGACGTGGCTCTCGGCCACCCCCACGTCGCGCAGGCGCGGCGTGCCGGCGGCGGCCACCAGGGCGCGCACCGCGGCGATGCCGGCCCGGGCCTGCTCCTCCTCGTCGCGGCTGCCGCGCTCGATGCCCATGGCCTGGGCGATGCGCGCGTAGCGCGGCACCATCCCGGGCAGGTTGTAGTCCATGACGTCGGCGAGGAAGATGGCGCAACCCTGGCCGTGGTGGACCCGGTGCTGGACGTTGATGCCGTGGGCGAAGGCGTGCTCGCCGCTGCCGCCGCCTTTCATCGCGATGCCGGCGGTGAGGCTGGCGACCATCATCCAGGCGCGCGCCTCCTGGTCGGAGCCGTGGGCGATCGCCCGCAGCAGCCAGCGCGAGACGAGCTCGATGGCATAGAGCGCGTAGGCGTCGGCGAGGGGCTGGCGCTCGACCGAGACGTAGGCGCCGATGGCATGGGAGAGCGCGTCGAGGCCGGTCGCCGCGGTGACCCAGGGCGGCAGCGAGACGGTGAGCAGCGGATCGCAGAGCGCCGCGTGGCCGGGCACCGCGACGACGTGCATCTTGAACATGCGCGAGGTGTCGACGATGATCGTGCCGCCGACCGCCTCGCTGCCGGTGCCGGCGGTGGTGGGAATGAACACCAGCGGCGGATGCGGCGCGGTGGCGGCGCGGCGGCCGTCCTCGTAGTCGCGGATGTGGCCGCCGCTGCTCACCACCACCGCCGCCGACTTGGCCACGTCCATGGCGCTGCCGCCCCCGAGGCCGACCAGGCCATCGGCGTCCGCGCGCGCGTAGGCCGCCGCGGCGGCCATCACCTGGAGGTCGGTGGGGTTGGTCTCGACCCCCGAGAAGACCTCCCAGGCGACGCCGGCCGCGGCCAGCGCGGCGAGCACCGGGTCGGCCACGCCGGCCGCCAGGACACCGGGGTCGGTGACCACCAGCGCCCGGCGGACGCCCAGGCGCGCGAGCTCGCTGCCCGCCGCCGCCGCGGCGCCGCAGCCGTAGTGGATCCGCGGATAGAGCTGAAAGGTGAAGAGGTTCATGCGCGGCCTCCCTTGCCGATGAGGTCCGCCTCGAAGCCGGCGGCGGCGGGCCGGAAGCTGCCGGCCATGGCCAGGTCGAGGAGGGTCAGGATGTCGTAGACCGGCAGCGGCACCGCCTGGCGCACCGCGTCGAGGCAGGCGGGCAGCATGGTGCATTCGGAGACCAGGGCGCCGACGTCGGGATGGCTCGCGAGCAGGCGCTCGACCTCGGTGACGAGGTCCGCCTCGAGGCGCCGGCGCAAGCTGCCCGGGATCTCCTTGGTGCGCAGGAACTCGCGCCAGGATTCGTGCTCGCCCACCCCGGCCAGGGCCACCGGCACCTCCGTCTCGCTCCATCCGGAAGCCCGGTAGTTGGCCTCTCCCACCGCGGCGGTGAAGAAGGTGAGGATCCCCACTCGGCGGCCGCCGATCATGCGGTGCACCGCCGGCACCAGCAGCAGCGCCGAGGTCGCCACCGGCACCGGGACCGCGGCGGCCAGCTCCTGCTGCATCAGCGCGATCAGGCCGCAGTTGGCGGTGATCGCCGCCACGCCTTCGCGCGCCAGCGCGCGCGCCG
>DATKFK010000781.1:0-9144 GCA_035544375.1 Thermoanaerobaculia bacterium | reverse complement strand
CCGCCCCCGCCGCCGGCGCCGCTGCGGATGCCGCCGGCGCCGGCTCGCCGCGCGGTGCCGTCAAACCATGAGGGCGCCATGAGCGGGCCGCCACCGCCGCGGCTCGACCTGGTGTCGCCGCTGCCGCCGGTGCGCTCGGGGATCGCCGACTACAGCTTCGACCTGCTCCCGCACCTGGCGGCGCTCGCCGACGTGCGGCTGATCCACCTCCCGGGCCAGCCGGTCGAGCCGGAGATCGCCGCCGCCTGGCCGTTCGCGGCTGCCGCGGAGCTGGGGTCCGGCCGCCTCCCGCTCTACCAGATGGGCAACAACCGCCATCACGAGGGCGTCCAGGAGCTGGCGCTGCGGCACCCCGGGGTGCTCACGCTGCACGACGTCGTGCTGCATCACCTGCTGCTCGACGTCACCCTGGGGCGCGACGACTTCTACGGCTACCGGGAGCGCCTGGGGCGCGACCACGGTTGGGTGGGCGAGGCGGTGGCGGCGGCCAAGCGCTGGGGGGCCTACGGCACGGCGCCGATCTTCGCCCTGCCGGCGCATCGCACGCTGCTGCGGCGCCAGCGGGGTGTGCTGGTGCACAGCGAGTGGGCGGCCGGGGTGGTGCGCGAGGACGACCCGGAGCTGCGGGTGCGGGCGGTGCCGATGGGCGTGCCGCTGCCGCCGCCGGCCGACCGCGAGGCCGGGCTCGCCATGCGGCGGCGCCTCGGCCTGCCGGTCGATGCGCCGGTGGTGGGCTCCTTCGGCTTCCAGACGCCGATCAAGCGGACCGTGTTGGGGGTGCGGGCGCTGGCCGCGCCGGGGCTCGAGCGGGTCCACCTCCTGGTGGTCGGCGAGGAGGCCCCCGGCACCGGCGTGCTCGAAGCGGCGCACCGCGCCGGGGTGGCGGGGCGCGTGCACCTCACCGGCTATCTGCCGTTCGCCGACTTCGCGGGCGCCATCGCCGCCGCCGACCTGTGCCTGAACCTGCGTTACCCAACCGCCGGCGAGACCTCCGCCTCGCTGCTGCGCGTGATGGCGGCGGGCCGCGCCGCGGTGGTCTCCGAGTACGCGCAGTTCGCCGAGCTCCCGGATACGATCGCGGTCAAGGTGCCGCTCGGAGCGGACGCCGCCGAGGGGGCGGAGCTGGCGGCGCGGCTCGGGGAGCTGCTGGCGCAACCGGCACGGCTGCTGGCGATGGGGGAGGCGGCGCGCCAGTACGTGCGCGCCCGCCACGACCCGCGGCGGGCGGCGGCGGCGGTGGCGGCGGCATGCGCCGACTGGGCGGCGGCCGAGCCGCCGGCGGCGCGCGATGCCGCCGGCGCCGCCGCCGGCGGCGGCAAGTCCGGCGGCCGTTGCCAGGCGCCGCTGCCGTCGAGCGTGGTCTGGGGACGCCTCCCCGGCGAGCTCGAGGTGCGCGGCGCCGAGCTGCCCTGGCCGGAAGGCGCGCGGCGGCGGCTCGAGATCGTGCTGCGCAACCGCGGCTTCGCGCGCTGGCTGGCGGGCAGCCGCGGTCCGGGCGGCGTCGCGGTGGTGGTGAAGCTGATCGCCGGTGGACAGGACCTCTTTGCCCGCCGGCCCTGGCTGCCCCTGCCGCGCGACCTCGCGCCAGGGGAGGAGGTGCGGTTCGAGGTCGAGGTGCGGCGCCCGCCCGGCCCGCCGCCCGGGCCGCTGCCGGCCAACGTGCCGCGGTTGCCGGTGCCGCCCGGGCGCATCCGCCTGTGGATCGAGCCGCACCTGTTCGGCGGTCTCGGCATGTGGCAGCTCGGAGGGCCCCGGTGGGAACGAGACATCTAGTGCCACCAGAGGCCCGGGGCAGCGAGCGCTGGGGGCGCGGCGAGTGCGCCGGGCGTGGCGCCGAGAACGAAACCGCGGCGGCGGGAATCGTCTCCGAGGACGGCGACACGGGTGCCGGCCACGCCGGCCAGGAAAACCCCGATGGCGCCACGCATGCCAGCTCCGCCGAGTGGTTGGGCTGGACCGTGCTCTGCTCCCTGCTGCTCGCCGTGCTGGTCGCCACCCTGGTCTTCGACCGCAGCGGCCGGCCGTCGCTGGTCGGCGACGAGGCGACCTACGCCATGCAGGCGGCCAGCCTGGCATGGGACTTCGACCTGCGCTACACCCGCGCCGCCTACGATCGCTTCGTGGCGCAATGGGGCGGCCCGCCCGACGGGGTGATCCTGCAGAGCCGCGACGGCGGCGC
The DNA here is from genome assembly GCA_035544375.1 of Thermoanaerobaculia bacterium. GTDB lineage: Bacteria > Acidobacteriota > Thermoanaerobaculia > Multivoradales > UBA5704 > JASLEW01. Next base: position 6,965 of record DATKFK010000781.1, on the reverse strand, counting down.
CCACCTCACCTATGGCAAGCCGTGCCTCTACGCCCTGCTGGTGGCGCCGTTCGTGCGCTTCGCGCCGCAGCGCGGCGCGCTGGTGGCGAACGCCCTGATGCTGGCCGCGGCCGCGCTGCTCGCCGCCCGCACCCTCAGGCGGCGGATGGGAGCCGTCGCGCCGTTCGCCGTCGCGGTGCTGGTCTTCGGTTCGGTCGGGTTCGCCTACGTGTTCTGGGTGCATGCCGACGTCTTCCTGCTCGCCGCCACGGCCGCCGGCTTCGCCCTGGTCTACGCCGGCGACCGCTCGACCCTGCCCAGGGGCCTGCCGGCGCCGCCGCTCTTTGGCGCCGAGACGGGGCCGCGGCCCGGCTGGCGCTGGCTCGCGCGCTGGGCGCTGGCCGGCGCGCTGCTCGCGGTGCCGGGCGCCTTCCGGCCCTTCTACCTGGTCCTGCTGCTGCCCGCGGCGCTGGCCGTGCCCGCCGGCCGCCGGCGCCAGGGCTGGCCGGCGCTCGCCGCCGGGGCGCTGGCGCTGCTGCTGCTCACCGCCGGCGTGCAGCGCGCCGCCGGCGGCGACTGGAACAGCTACTCGGGCGAGCGGCTCGGGTTCTATGCCAAGACCGGCTATCCGGCGGTCGATTTTCCGGCCTCGGAATGGAACCAGAAACTGCGCCAGTGGGGCAACACCTCCTGGACCCAGGAGGGGGCCTTCGCGCCCAGCTCGAGCCTGCGGCTGTGGGGCTGGAACCTGGTCTACTTCCTGGCCGGCCGCGACGTCGGCGTGCTGCCGTATTTCCTGCCGCTGCTGCTCGGCGTGCTGGCCTTCCGGCGCGACCGCGGCCGCTGGGCGCTGCCCCTGGCGGTGGCGCTCGCGGCGCTGTGCTTCCTGCTGGTGCGACCCTTCAACTTCTACGGCGGCGGCGGCGCCATCGCCAACCGCTACTTCCTGCCCCTGTACCCGGCGCTGTGGTACATGGCGGCGCGCCCGCTGCGGACGGCGACGGTGGCGCTGGCGGCGGTGCTCGCCGCGCCTTTCCTGGGGCCCCTGTGGCGCCACCCGGCGGCCTTCCCGGTGGGGGAGGACGGCCGCTATCGCCACGTCTCGGCGGTGGCGCGGCGGCTGCTCCCCTACGAGACGACGCAGAGCCACATCCCCGGCGGCCAGGACGGAAGCGCCAACGGCCTTTGGGTGAAGCTGCTGAGCCGCGACGTCTGGCGCCAGGCCGGCGGCGGCCTGCGCATGGCCGGCACCGGCGAGGCCGACCTGCTGGTGGGCAGCCCGACGCCGATGCCGTTCCTGGCGGTCGAGCTCGACCGCCGCGCTCCCACCCGCCTCGCCGCCTCGGGCCGCGAGCTGCGTCCCAGCCTGCTGCGGCCCAACGGCATGGAGGTCTTCGAGGTGCCGCTCCGCCGTCCGCGCGCCGTCCACCCCATGTGGTGGACGCACGACGACTACTATCTCTATGCCCTGACGTTCCGGCTGCCGGGCGCCAGGGAAGGACCGGTCAGCGTGGAGCTGCGCCGCGGCGAAGACCCCGCCAGGATCGACTTCGAGCCCGACCAGCCCACCGGCCCTGGCTCCGGCGGCGGCGGCGACGCCGGCGACCCCGGCGACCCCGGTGACCCCAGCCGGGCGTCGCCGCCGCCATCGCGATGACGCCGCTACCGCCCGGGGGTCCGGACCGCCCCAGCTGGATCGTCGAGCTGCGGGAGCGGCTCGCCTCGCCGCCTCCCCGCAGGCTCGCCGGTCCGGTAGCGGCGGAGCTGCGGCAGGCGGCGGTGCTGGTGCCGCTGGACGTCGACGCCGGGGAGCTGTGGACGGTCTTGACGAAGCGCACCGACACCCTGCCCAGCCATCCCAGCCAGATCGCCTTCCCCGGCGGCAGCCGCGAAGCGGGGGAGGACGCCTGGACAGCGGCGTTGCGCGAGGCGCGCGAGGAGGTGGGCCTCGATCCCGCCCACGTCCTGCGGTTGGGCGAGCTCGACGAGCAGGACGTCCCCAGCGGCTTCCGCATCGTGCCGTGCGTGGGGGCGATCCCGCACCCCTACGAGCTGCACCCCAGCGAGGCCGAGATCGCGGAGGTCATCCGCCTGCCGCTCACGGCCTTCACCAATCCGCGGCTGGTCGAGGAGCGCCCGGTGGTCTACGACGGGGTGCGCCGCAACCTGCGCATCTACCACGTCGGCAGCCGCCAGATCTGGGGGGTGACCGCGCAAATCCTGCACAGCCTGCTCGAGCGCCTGGGCCTCGGGGGTCCCGCTGAGCCCTGAGGACGGCGCGCCGCCGCCGTCTCCCGCCAACCCGCCACGCCCTCGCCAGCCATGGCGGGCCCGCTGGCCGGCCCTGGTCTACGCGGGCCTGGCGGTTGCCTACCTGGCGCCCTTCTGGGCGGTGCCGGGCTACCTGCCTTCGACCGACGGGCCGAGCCACGTCTACAACGCCTGGGTCATGGGGCAGCTTGCCGGCCCGGACCGGGCGCCGGTGCTGCGCGAGTACTACTACCTCAACCCGCAACCGGTACCCAATTCCCTCACCCACGTGGCATTGATGGAGCTGATGCGGGCGCTGCCGCCGGCGGCGGCCGAGAAGGTGGTGCTGTCGGTCTACGTGCTGCTGATGGCGGCGGCGCTGTGGTGCCTGGCCGGTGCGATCGAGCGCGAGCGCGCCTGGCTGGCGCTGCTCGGCCTGCCGTTCACCTGGAACGTCCTGCTGGGTCTCGGGTTCTACAACTTCTGCTTCAGCGTGCCGCTGCTGCTGCTGGCGCTCGCTTGGTGGTGGCGCCGCCGCGAGCGGCCCGGCCCGGGCTTCGCCGCCGGGCTCACCGTGCTCCTGGTGCTGTGTTACTTCGCGCACATCCTCGCGGCGGTGCTGGCGCTCGCCGGCATCGGCGTGCTGTGGCTTGCCAGCTGGCGGCGCGAGCGGTGGCGGGGGCATCTGGCGCACCTGGCGATCCTGGTGCCGGGAGCGGTGCTGCCGTTCTGGTTCACGGTGCTGCGGCACGGCCCGCCGGTCTCTCCCTCCTACGCCAGCTGGCAGCTGCTGTGGACCGAGCTGGCGCATCTGCGGCCGGTGTGGCAGTTCACCGGCGAAGGCGGGCGCACCGGCGCGATCCTGGCCAAGCTGTTCGGCGCGTGGCTGCTCTTCAGCCTGGTGCGCGAGGGGATCGCCCGCCGGCGGATCGCGCGCCAGCCGGCCGCCGGGGAAGGCCTCAGGGCGCTGCCGCGGCGGTGGCTGCGGGAGGAGGACGGGTTCCTGGCGCTGGCGCTGCTGCTGACCGGGCTCTATTTCTTCAGCCCGGAAGGAGCTGCCGGCGGTTCGATGCTCAAGCCACGCCTGGCGATGATGCCCTTCCTGGCCGTGCTGCCGTGGCTGTCGGCGAGCGTGGGGCGGTGGGGACGGGCGGCGGCGGTCCTGGCGCTGGCGGCGCTGGCGGCGCGTCCGGTCACCTATGCGGTGCCCTGCTACCGCGCCGGCAGCCGTGACGTGGAGGCATTCATCCATGGGCTCGACGCCGTGCCCCCCGGGTCGGTCGTGGTGCCGCTGATCTTCGACCGCCACACCACGAGCTGCATGCGGACGGGGTCGGTCGACCACGCCGCCGGCTATGCGGCGGTGGCCAAGGGCCTGATCGACTGGGACAACTACGAGGCCAACACCGATTACTTCCCGGTGCGCTTCCGCGCCTTCGCAAGACGCTCCACGCCCTTGGACATCGAGAGCGACCCGCAGCACCTGAGGGTGCAGCAGCTGCGCGCGCGGGTCGATTACATCTACTGCTGGCGCATGCCGCCGGCCGCCCCGGTCGCCGGCCGCCTCGGGCGCCAGTGCAAGCTGATCGCCGCCGGCGACGAATGGCGCCTCTACTCGGCCGACCTGCCCCCGGATTCGGCGTCCGACTCATCCGGCAAACCGCGGGCTGCGTATTCACCGTAAGTCGGGACGTTCCCGGCCCGGGCGGCCCGGGGGTCAGCCCCGTAGCACCACGCCCCGGGCCCCGCCCGTCTTCTCCTGCGCAGGCAGCCGACCCGTCCCACGGGTCTCAGCACCCACCGCCTACGGCGAGGGACGCCCCCTCCCCTTCGCTCCGGTCAACGGGTCAACGGTTTGTCCCTTCCCCTCTTGCCTGCAACCCCGTACGATACGGTGGTGGCCGCCCCTGGCGCCGCGCAAACGAGGCCCGCGGAGGGTCCAAGGGAGGAACGGCGGATGGCTATCACCGAACGCACCACCAGCAGCACCATCGAGCTCATCAGCGCCCGTCTCGGCGACGAGGCCGACGCACTGCTCGACTACCAGTGCAAGGGGATCGGCAAGGAGCGGCTGATGCTGCCCGGGCCCGACCACGTGGACCAGGCCTTCGGCAGCTCGGACCGCAAGCCGGGCGTGCTGGTCAACCTGCAGCGGCTGTATGGCCACGGCAGGCTGGCCGACACCGGCTACCTGTCGATCCTGCCGGTGGACCAGGGCGTCGAGCACTCCGCCGCCGCTTCGTTCGCGCCCAACCCCGACTACTTCGACCCGGAGAACATCATCCGCCTGGCGATCGAGGCCGGCTGCAACGCCGTGGCCTCGACGCTCGGCGTGCTGGGGTCGGTGTCACGGCGCTACGCGCACAAGATCCCGTTCATCGCCAAGATCAACCACAACGAGATGCTGTCCTATCCCAACACCTTCGAGCAGATCCTGTTCGGCAACGTCGAGCAGGCCTGGGAGCTGGGCGCCGCGGCGATCGGCGCGACGGTGTACTTCGGCAGCGAGGACTCCCACCGCGAGATCGTCGAGATCGCCGAGGCGTTCCATCACGCCCACGAGCTGGGCATGGCCACCGTGCTGTGGGCCTACCTGCGCAACAACGCCTTCAAGAAAGACGGCATCGACTACCACCAGTCCGCCGACCTGACCGGCCAGGCGAACCACCTGGCCGTCACCATGGAGGCCGACATCGTCAAGCAGAAGCAGCCCGACCGCAACGGCGGCTACCCGGCGCTCAAGTTCGGCAAGACCGACAAGCGGATCTACGGCGAGCTGGTGGCCGATCATCCGATCGACTGGACGCGCTGGCAGGTCGTCAACTCGTACATGGGGCGCGCCAGCCTGATCAACTCCGGCGGCGACTCGAAAGGCCAGAGCGACCTCGAGCAGGCGGTGCGGACGGCGGTGATCAACAAGCGGGCCGGCGGCTCCGGGCTGATCTCGGGGCGCAAGACCTTCCAGCGCCCGATGCGCGAGGGCATCGAGCTGTTCCACGCCATCCAGGACGTCTTCCTCTGCCCCGAGGTGACGATCGCCTGAGTACTAAGGCGGGTCCGCGCCGTGACCCGGCGCGGGTGCCCCGGCCTGGCCGCCGGCCGCCAGGCGGCGGATCTCGTCGCTCTTGGCCTCGGCGTCACGCTCGCCGATCTCGAGCAGGCGCTCGAGGTAGTCGGGCTGGAACATCAGCATCGACAGGAGGTCGGAGGTGTTGGTTTCCCGCGTGCCCAGGCTGCGGGTGAGATAGCGGAACGCCGGCGGCAGGCGCGGCTCGTACTTGGAGGCGAGCAGGCCCAGGTCCTCCGAGGGGCGCAGCACCAGGATGTCGATCGGTTGCATCCCGCCTCGCCGGTCGGCGGGCAGCTGCCGCACGAGCCGGTTGAGGAGCTCGAGCACCCGCGCGTCGCGGTCCAGGACGTCGAGGAAGATGGAGTTCAGGAGGTGTGAGAGGATCTGTGCCGGCGGCGGATAGCCGCTGATCTTGGGGCGGCTCGCCTCTTCGGCGCTCTGCTCGTAGCGGGGCGAGATGGCCAGGATGCGGGTGGCGCCCAGCCGCAGGGCGCCGGAAAGCGGTGCGTCGAGACGGACGCCGCCGTCGCCGTGCCAGGCGTCGCCGAGCCGCACCGCCGGGAAGAACAGCGGCAGCGCCGCGCTGGCCATGGTGTGATCGACGGTGAGGCGGCTATTGAGGCTGCACAGGCGCGCCTGGGTCCAGGGGCGGATGTCGGCTCCCTGCACCCAGGTCACCGTCTGGCCCGTCGAGTAGTTGAGGGTGGTCAGCGCCACGGCATGCAGGAGCCCGCGCTCGAGGTTGCGGGCGATGCCGACGAACTCGCCGTCCACTGTCGGCACCGTGTCTTCGATGAGCTTGTGCAAGGGTCTAGAATCGACCAGGCCGCGGACGGCCGGCGTCAGCGGCGAGCCGCCGGTCGACAGGCGGGTGACCCAGCGGGTGAAGCTCCTGGCGAGCGACGGGGTGTCGACACGGAAGACGTTGGCGGTGTCGAGCCCTCGCCAGACGTTCTCCAGGGCGCGTGACGCCTCGCCCAGCGGCGCCGCGTGCGCGGCCAGGAACACGGTGTTGATGCCGCCGGCGGAAACGCCGACCAGGATGGGCACGCGCAGCTCCGGCAGCAGGCGGCCGATGCCGCGCAGCACCCCCGCCTGGTAGGCGGCGCGGGCACCGCCCCCGGTAAGCACCAGGGCCAGGTTGGGCGGCGGCGATGGATCGGCGCTGGGAGTGACGGCAGGCACTGGAAGGAGAGCGAGTGATGAGGTCGATACGAATCCTGATCGCTTTGATTGTACTCCTCGCCGCTGGCGCGGCCGGGTTCGCGTACTCGGGGATCTTCGACGTCTCGGCTGCCGTCCCGGAGCCGCAATGGCGGGCGCGGGTGTTCGAGATCGTCAAGGATCGCGCGATCGATCGGCGAGCTGCCGCGCTGCCGGCGGCGCCGCCGCTCGGCGACCCGCAGCTGATTCGCAAGGGTCTCGTGGACTTCAGCGAAATGTGCGTCGGCTGCCACGGCGCGCCCGGGGTGCCCAAGTCGGAAATCGGCATGGGGCTCAACCCCGATCCGCCGGACCTCGCGCACGAAGGTGCCGAGCAGTCGCCGGTCCGCCTCTTCTGGGTGCTCAAGAACGGCATCAAGATGACGGGCATGCCGGGCTTCGGCATGACCCATACCGACGAGCAGCTGTGGGCCATGGTCGCGTTTCTCAAGCAACTGCCGAA
>DATKFK010000780.1:0-5217 GCA_035544375.1 Thermoanaerobaculia bacterium | reverse complement strand
ACCTTCTACACCGTCAACTCCGGCGGGTCGCTTCCCGAGTTCGACGGCAGGTCCTTCCCGACGCCGTTCTCGGACCAGCTGGCCAGCGGCAAGCTGACCTGGGACGCCACGCCCAAGAACTACCTGCAGGTGCGCTTCGGCTACCAGAAGAACACCGACAAATACGGCGCCAGCCCGCTGGCAGCCCCGGATTCGCTGGGCACCATCACCAACGAGTACAAGTCGGCCCTGGCCGGCTGGAGCTCGCAGATCGGCGCCGACATGCTCAACGAGCTGCTGTTCCAGTACAGCAAGTTCGCCAACGCCATCACCGCCGACTCCAACGCGCCGGCCATCTACTTCCCCAACGGCGCGACCCTCGGCCAGAACATCAACACGCCGCAGACCACCAACCAGGTGAAATACCAGTACAAGGACGACTTCAGCTTCTCGCAGAACCTCGGCGGCCAGCGGCACGACTTCAAGACCGGCGTCGCCTTCATCAACGAGCCGACGCTCGGCGGCACCTTCACCACCGGCACCAGCGGCCAGTACACGCACGCCACCGACTCGCCGACCTCGCCGATCACCGACATCACCATCTTCGGCGGCTTCGCGGGCCAGTCGACGCCGATGAAGGAGTACAGCTTCTATGCCCAGGACGACTGGGCCGCGGCCAGCCGCCTGACGTTGAACATCGGCTTGCGCTACGACTACTGGTCCGGCTTCAACCTGAACCAGCGAAGTAATCCCATCTGGCAGGAGCTGTCCACCCAGACGACCTACAACTGGGGCTACCTGCAGCCGTTCAAGAACGGCGGCGGCGGCCAGCTGGCGAACGACAACAAGGACATCGCGCCACGGCTGGGCCTGACCTGGGACGTCGCGGGCGACGGCAAGCAGCTGCTGCGCGCCGGCTACGGCATCTACTACGACTTCCCCTACACCAACGCCACCATCCTGTTCCCGGCCACGGCGGTGCAGTCGGACTACGGCGTGGTCTACAACGTGCACAACAACACCGGCATCAGGAACCCCGACGGCAGCTTCTTCCAGCCCGGGCAGCCGCTGCCGCCCAACCAGCTTCCCGGCGCCTCGGTGCCGCCGCCCAACGAGGTGGCGTCGCCGAACCTGAAGACCCCGCGGTCGGGCCAGGGCTCGCTGGGCTATTCCTGGCAGGCGACGCCGTGGCTGGGGCTCAACGTCGAAGGGGTCGCCATCAACTACACGGACATTCCCTACCGCTTCCGCGCCAACCTGATCGATCCGGCCACCGGCGCGCGCGAGTTCCCCGATTTCGGCAACTTCCGCCTGTGGGAAGGCAACGGCCGCGCCCGCTACGACGGCTTGAACCTCGGCTTCCACATCCGGGTGCCCGATCAGCACCTGACCGTGCAGGGCTTCTACACCCTGTCCTCGGCCAAGGGCACCGTGCTGGCCGGCGCCGACGAGTTCCGGCTCACCGACCTCAACTTCCAGCCCGACCTGCACGTCGCGCGCGACGTCTCGATCAACCCGACCAACCCGACCTGCAGCTTCTGCAGCGGGCCGCTCAACACCGACGCGCGTCACCGCTTCACCCTGGGCGCCACCTGGCTCGCACCCTGGGGCATCGACCTGGCGGGGATGTTCCGCTACCGCTCGGCGCAGCCCTTCCTCATCCACGGCGACGGCCTGCCCCAGACAGACGTCGCGCTGGTCAACGGCAACGTGCCCGCCAGCGTGCCCGTCAACTACGGCTTCCTCATCAACCTGCCGCCGGGCGTCAGCGTCAACGCCGGCCGCGGCGCCTCGTTCGAGCAGTTCGACTTCAACGTCAGCAAGGAGATCGGCCTCTACAAGAGCGTCAAGATCGTGATCATCGCCCAGGTGTTCAACGTCTTCAACGCCAAGAACAGCGCCGGCTTCGACGGGCTGCTCTACACGCACGTCCTGACCACCAGGGCGGACGGGTCGCAGTACCTGAAGCTCACGCCCAACCCGACCTTCGGCCAGCCGACGATCTTCGCCGGCGACTCGCTGCAAGGCGAGCAGCGCCTGGTGCAGCTCGGCGCGCGCTTGAGCTTCTAGCAGCCGGCCCGGCCGGTTTCCCTCTCTCCCCCCGGGGCGCCGCGGCGCCCCGGGGGCGTCTCAGCTCTCCCCCGTCTCCCCGGTCTTCCCCGGTCTTCCCGGCTGCCTTCTTGCAAGGAAAGCTGCCGGAGCCTATCGTCGTGCCTCACCAGGGGCCCGCGGTCGCGGAACCGGCGGCGCGCCTGGACGGCTCCGGGGAGCCCTGCCTTGAACCTGCGCGATCTCATTGCCGCCGCGGCGGTCACCGTGCTGCTGATCCTGGTGCTGGCCGCCGCCGCGCTCTACGTGGCCTATCGCAAGCTGCGCCGCATCCGCATCGCCGGCGACTCCGACTTCTTCACCACGGTGCGGGCGGTCCCGTTCGCGCTGGTCGTCGGCCTCGACCTCCTGGACCTCGGCCTGGACGTGTTCTCGACCCCCATCACCTGGCTGCTCCTGGATCGGCTCGGCCTCAAGGCGCTGCGCAACGTCGCCACCATCAAGGCCGTCATCCCCATCGGCGACATGATCCCGGCGCTCACCATCGCCTGGCTCGCCGCCCGCTTCTTCAAGCTCGGCCGCCCGCACGATCCGCAGCTCATCGAGACCGAGCGCGTCGGCCCCGACAGCTACGTGCCGCGCGCCCGGGGAGGAGGATGAGGCGGCCGGCGCCTGCTCGAGCGCCTACTTGAGGTAGCCGAGGGAGCGCAGGCTCTGCGCCAGCCCGGGGTCGAGCGGCGGCGCCCTCGCGGCGGCGACCGGCGCCGGGTGGAACGCCATCAGGTCGCGCAGGAGCGCCCGCGCAACTCCCTGCCGCTCGCGGAAGAGGTCCCGCCGCTGCCACGGGTCGCGCGACACGTCGTAGAGCTCGACCCGCGTCAGGCGCCGCCCCTTGACCTGAAAGGCATAGCACCGGGGCTCCATCATGGAGCCTTCCTCCTCGGGTTCGGTGCAGCCGTCGGCCTCGAGGACGATGCGCTCCGGACCGCCCAGCGTGGCCCGCACCGGCGCCCACTCGGGGGTCAGGTCGGCGGCGGCGATCGCTTCACGGCCGCGGCTGACGACCAGCCGGCGCCGGCGCGCGAACGAGCGGGCGTCGAACGCCAGCGTCCCCGGGGGTGCGTCGAACGCCACCCGGCGCGGGAACCACTTCTGGGCGGGAGGGTCGAAGAGCAGCAGGCTCTCGAGCCGCCGGTGCTCGCCCCGGTAGACCGCCCGCATCCCATCCTGCGCCTCCGCCCAGGCGCTGCCGGCGAGCGGCGGCGCCGGCCGGCCGAGGAGCCGGGCCAGGCTCGCCCCCGTCGGCTGCCTGCCGGGCCGCACCCGGGCCAGCTCGTACAGCGTGGGCGCCAGATCGATGAGCTGCACGACGCCGCTTTGCAGCACCGCGGACCGCTGGTCGGGATGAACCACCAGCAGCGGGACGCGCAGGGTCTCGCGATAGAGCTGCGTGTGGTTGAACAGGCCGTGCTCCATGAACTCCTCGCCATGGTCGGCGGTGATCACCACCGTGACCTGGTCCGCGAGCCCCAGCCGCTCGAGATCGGCGAAGAACCCCCGCAGCACCTCGTCGGTCTGCCGGATGCCGGCGTCGTAGCGCGCCTCGAGCCAGTCGATCACCGCCGGCGGCGGCCGCTCGCCGGTCTGGTTCTGGCGGGTCAGATCCGGGCCGTCGGCGGGAATGGCGCCGGCGGGGGGACCGCCGGCCCAGAACTGCCGCCGATATTCCTCCGGCGCATCGTATGGAGTATGGACGGCGTAGGTATGGAGGAACAGGAAGAACCGGGCCTTCGGCCCCAGGCTCTCGAGGAAGTCGAGGCCGCGGCGAAAGGTGCCTGCCACCGGCCGCCGGCGGACGCGGTCGCGGCTGACGAAGACGTCGAAGCCACGGCGAAAGCCGAAGCGCCCGCTGACGAAGCCGCCCTCGGTGAACCCGGCCGTACGGAAGCCGTGGCGTTGAAACACCTCCGGCAGGGTCTCGACGCTCGGCGAGAGCACCGAGTTCGGCGGGAAGACGCCGTGCTCCCGGGGATAGAGCCCGGTGAAGATCGACATGTGGGAGACCAGCGTGCTGGGGTACTGAGCGTAGGCCTCCTCGAAGCGGGTGGCCCGCCGCGCCAGCGAGTCGATGAAGGGGCTGGTGGGACGGGAGTAGCCGTAGCAGCCGAGGTGGTCGGCGCGCAGCGTGTCGATCGAGATCAGGACATAACCGCGGGTGGCGCGCGGCAGCGGCGGGCGGCTCGGGCCCGGCGGCCGGCTCGCGGCGCCGCTGCCGCCGCAGCCGCCGAGAACGGCCAGGGCAAGGCCCAGGGTCATCGAGCCTGCCGTTGCCCGAACGGGGAACCGATGGCGATAGCCTGCCACTAGCATCCTGCCGGTCACGATATCAGCGCGCCGCGGGCGCGGCCCCGGGGCGCCGCGCCCGCGGCGCCGGGCCGCACCTCAGGTCAGAACGACGTGTCCACGAGACTGGACAGAGCGCCGGCGGCGTGGACGTAGGACCGGGTCCTGCCGGTCTCGGGAATGGTGACGGTGACGGTGTAGGCCAGGTCGGACAGCCCGGCGATGAAGACCCATAGATGACCGTTGATCTCATAGCCGTTCAGGAGCTTGACGGCCACCTCGGGGCTCTCGGGGCCGAGGAACCAGAAGATCCCGGTTTCCGGCGTCAGCGGCATGGCGGACGCGGGCCGCGGAGCGTTCCCCGGCAGCTGCCACGACACCTGGACCGAGACATCGATCCCCAACAGGCAAACGGTGGCGGCGTCGGGAATGCAGAGCGCGGGAGGCCCCAGCTCCGGCACAGCGCCGGCAGCGCTCACGGCGCCGGCAGCGCTCACGGTGCTGGTGGCGCTCACGGTGCTGGCGGCGCTCACGGTACCGCCGGCGGCCTTCTCGCGCCTGCCCGCGAGCGTGCCGGCGTTCGCGAGGCCTGCGGATCGCCCGGGCGCGGTCGCCAGGGCACCGCCGGCGGCGACCCCGGCTGCCGGCCCGGCCGTGGGCGCGGCCGCGAAAGCGCCGGTGTCCGCGAAGCTGGCGATGCGCCCGGCCGGATTGGTGTAGACACGCTGCGCGCCGGTGACGGTGTCGGTCAGGGTCAGGGTGTAGGCGACGTCGGTCAGACCGGCGACGAAGACCCAGTAGTGACCGTTCACGCCGCGGCCGTCGACGAGCTTGACGACGATCTCG
>DATKFK010000779.1:0-8661 GCA_035544375.1 Thermoanaerobaculia bacterium | reverse complement strand
CCCGCAGGACGTCCATCGTGGCGGCCGCCGCCTGGCGGATGGCGGTCAGCTCGGCGTCGGTCTTGCGCTTGCGCACCTGGCGGACGAGCTCGTTGCCCGCCACCCACTCCCATCCTCGACCGGCCAGCGCCGCGCCGGCGGCAAAGATCTCCCCCGCCGGCGCCAGGCCGGCCAGGGCCACCCTGCCGGGGGTCACGCCGCTCGCCGCCAGCGCCCGTTCCATGACCCACGCCAGGTGGGCGGCCGGTTCCGGCGCCTCGCCGGCGGCGCGCAGCACCTCGAGCTCCTCGGGCGTGATCAGCGACAGGCCGGTGGCCGCCGCCTCCTCCCGCTCCATGGCGGCCAGGTAGGCCAGGCGCGGCCGGCCGCCGCGCGGCGCCACCAGCAGCGCGGCGCCGAGATGGGCCGGAACCGCGAGGAATGGGGCGAGGTCGGGATCGCTCGCCGACTGCGCCACGACCAGCAGGGCCTTGCAGCCCATCTCGGCGAGCCCGGCGGCGAGCGCCGCCGTTCTCGGATCCGGGGCGTCGGGGGCGCCCGGGGCGCCCGGCCGGTCGGGCGGGGTGGCCACCAGGGTTACAGGTTGCGGCTGATGAAGCTCACGAAGGCCGACTTGGGCAGCGCCCCGATGGTGCGGTCGGCCATCTGGCCGTCCTTGAAGAGGATGAAGGTGGGAATGCTCGAGACCTGGAACTTGAAGGCGAGGTCCTGGTTCTCGTCGACGTTGAGCTTGGCGATGCGCACCTTGCCGTCGAGCTCCTCGGCGATCTCCTCGAGGACCGGCGCCACCATCCGGCAGGGACCGCACCAGGGCGCCCAAAAATCCACCAGCACCGGCGTCTGCGACTTCAAGACGTCGCTCTCGAAACTCTGCTCGCTGACCGTCACGACCTTATCGCTGGACATTGGCTTTCGCTCTCCGTTGGCTGCTCGCGGGTTGCCGGGGGCCGTTCCGCCACCCGGCGCCGGGGCCGGAACCGCCCGGACCAGGCAGGGATCGCCGGGCCGCCGGCATCCGCCATCTATAACCGGGCCGGCGGGACCTCTTGTTCCAACCGCCGGCGGCTGAAGTATTCGCGGGTCGCCTCGACGTCGCGGCCAATCTGGGCCGACAGGTCCATCACCGTCGGGAAGATCCGCTCTTCGCGCAAACGCTTGTAAAAAGACAGCTCGACGCGCTGGCCATAGACGTCGGCCTTGAAGTCGAGGATATGGCTTTCGACCACCCGCTGGTAGTTCTCGTAGACCGTCGGCCGGGTGCCGATGTTGGTGGCGCAATCGAAGCTGGCGGGGAAGCTGGGCAGCAGCACCCGGCTGGCGTAGACGCCGTCCGCGGGCAGCAGCTTGTGCTCGGCCGCCACGTTGATGGTGGGCCAGCCGAGGCGCTGGCCCATGCGATCGCCGCGCACCACGGTGCCGGTGATCGAGAACGGGTGGCCCAGCATCTCCGCGGCCTCCTCCACCTGCCCCTGCGCGATGGCGCGGCGGATGCGGGTGCTCGAGACGCGCTCCCCGTGAAGCATGACCTCCGGAACCCCGTTGGCCGCGAAGCCCAGCTCCTCGCCGGCGCCGCGCAGCAGCTCGAGAGTGCCCTCGCGGCGATGGCCGAAACAGAAGCTCTCGCCGACGTAGACCTCGCGCGCCGCCAGCTTCGCCCCCAAGAACTCGCGCACAAACTGACCTGCCGGGGTGCGGGCGAATTCGCGGGTGAACCGCACCACCAGCGCGACGGCGATCCCGGCTTCGGCGAGCAAGCGCTCTTTCTGCGCCGGAGTGGTGATGGGGAGCGGCGCCTGCTCCGGGCGCAGCACCGAGAGCGGGTGGGGATCGAAGGTGACCACGACCGCGGCGGCCCGCAGCTCGCGGGCCCGCGCCACCACGACGTCGAGAATGGCGCGCTGGCCGCGGTGGACGCCATCGAAGTTGCCGATGGCGACCACGCAGCCGCGCGGCAGGTCGCTGCTTTCGTAGGCGTCATGGACCACCAGCATGGCGTTCGGCGAGCCGCGGCGAGGGGCCGGGATGGCGGCAGGCGGCGGCGGGCCCTCAGGCCGGGAGCGGCGCGGCCGGCGCCGGGTGGAGGCCGTCCCTCGCCCCGGCGGCTGCCGCGGACGTCGCCGGTGCCGGCCGCGCCGCCGGCGATGAGACCACCCTGCCCACGAGATCGGAGGCGTAGGCGGCGGTGATCTCCACCGTCGCCAGGGCCGGCTGCCGGCCGAGCGGGTCGCCGGCGGCGGCAACGGCGCCGGGCTCGACGTCGTTGATCAGCACCTGGCCGTCGATCTCCGGCGCCATGCCCTGGAGGCGTGCGGCCAGCAGGTGCTCGGTCTCGGCGCTCGGCCCCTCGATCAGCGCCTCGAGGCGCCGCCCGACCAGCCGCCGGCGAGCGGCCAGGGCGATCGGCCGCTGCGCCGCGAGCAGCTGCCGCAGGCGGCGGCGGGCGACCTGGCGGGGGACGCGGCCGCCGAGGACCGCCGCCGGCGTGCCGGGCTCGGGGCTGAAGGCGAAGGCGCCGAGATGGTCGAAGCGGGCGCGCTCGACGAAGCCGAGCAGGTCGCTGAAATGCTCTTCGGTCTCGCCGGGGAAGCCGACGATGAAGGTCGAGCGCAGCGCGACATCCGGCACCAGCTCGCGGGCCCGCTCGAGCAGCCGAAGGTAGCGGCTGGCGTCGCCGCCCCGCCGCATCGCCCTGAGCATCTCGCCATGGCTGTGCTGCAGCGGCATGTCGAGGTAGGAGCAGAAGCGCGGCTCGCCGCCCATCAGGCGCAGGAGGTCCTCGTCGAGGGTCGTCGGGTAGGCGTAGAGGAAGCGGATCCAGGGGATCGAGGTGGCCCCGAGCAGCGCTTCGACCAGCCTCAATAACCCATGGCGGCGCAGACCCAGGTCCTCGCCATAGCGGGTGGTGTCCTGGGCGATCAGGTTCAGCTCCAGGATGCCCGCCGCCTCCAGCTGCCGCGCCTCGGCCACCAGGCTGTCGATGGTGCGGCTGCGGAAGCGCCCGCGCCAGAGCGGGATGGCGCAGAAGGTGCACGGATTGTTGCAGCCTTCGGCGACCTTCAGGTAGGCGTGGCCGCGGGTGGTGAGCAGGCGGGGCGCGGTGTGGTCGAACACCAGGTGCGACGGCGCGGGCAGCGGCGGACCGCCTCCCAGCTCCACCAGGCGGCCCACGTCGCGCAGCTGGTCGAGGCCGACGAAGCCGTCGATCTCCGGGATCTCCCGGGCCAGCTCGTCGCCGTAGCGGTTGACCATGCAGCCGGCCACCAGCACCCGCTCGACGCCCTGGCCCTTCCGCGCGACCACCTCGAGGATGGCGTCGATCGACTCCTGCTTGGCCTCGTCGATGAAGGCGCAGGTGTTGACGACCACCGTCTCGACCTCGGCCAGGTCGTTCACCACCTCGTAGCCGCGCCGCGCCAGCTCGCCCAGCATGATCTCGCTGTCAACCAGGTTCTTGGGACAGCCGAGGCTGATCATGCCCACGCGGGGGCGGCGGTCTGCGGCCATGAGCGGGACAGTCTAGCAGAAGGCCGCGACCTCCCCGGCCGGCCAGAGGGTCACCGCGATCGCCCGGGCAACCTCCGTTCGTATCTGCGCCTCGCTGCGCTCGGCTGCTCGGCACCGGCGTTGTGCCGGCCGCGGTGCGTCATCGCCGCCCGAAGCGGCGCTCCAGATCGGAATCGGTCATCTGCAGGACGATCGGACGGCCGTGCGGACAGGCATACGGCTGCTCGGCGGCGAACAGCTCCGACATCAGCGCTTCCATCTCGGGCGGCGACAGCGGATGGTGCATCTTGACCGCGGCCTTGCAGGCGAGGCTCGCGGCCAGGGCGTCGAGCACGCGCGGGGCGAGATCCCCTGCCGCCGGGCTGTCGCCGCCGGCGCCGTCCGCCAGCGCGGCGAGCAGCCCCTCGGCCTCGCCGGCCGACAGCACGGCGGGCACGGCGGTGAGCGCCAGCGTCTGGCCGGAGAGGGCGGCGAGGCCGAAGCCGCAGCCTTCCAGGGCAGGGGCCAGCTCGAGCAGGCGCAGGCGCTCGGCCGGGCCGAGCTCGAGCAGGCACGGCGTCAGCAGCGCCTGCGAGGGCGGGCTGGCGGCGGCGAGCGACCGCCGCAGCCGCTCGTACAGGATGCGCTCGTGCGCGACGTGCTGGTCGACGAGGTACAGGCCGTCCGGGCCTTCGAGCAGGATGAGCGTGCCCTTGTACTGGCCAAGCAGGCGAAACGGCCGCACCTCGCCGCGGCGGCCCGAGAGCGGTATGACGGCACGCTCCGGCGGCGCATAGGTGGCCGTCGCCAGCCGGCCCGCCGGCGGCGGCCCCGCGGCCATCCCGGCGGCGAGGGCCGGCCCCTCGGCGACGTCGGACGGCGGGCCGCCGCGCCCTTGCCAGGCGAAAACCGCCGGCGCCGGCAGGCCGCCGAGCCCCTGCCAGGCGAAGGGCACCTCCGGCGCCGAGCCGGCCGGCCGGCGCAACGGCGCCGCCACCTCGCCGCGGGCCCGCGCCAGGGCGGCGTGCAGCGCCGCCGCCACGCGGTCGAGCAGGCGCGGATCGCGGAACCGCACCTCCGCCTTCTGGGGATGGACGTTGACATCGACCTCCTCGGGCGGCAGGTCGAGGAACAGGAAGAGAGCCGGGTGGTCGTCGCTCTTCCATTCCTCGCGCACGGCACGGTAAAAGGTGGCGAGCACCGCCCGGTCGCGCAGCAGGCGGCGGTTGACGAAGACGAACTGGCGGCGGCCGCGGGCCGTCTCCGGCGTGCCCACCAGGCCGCCGATCCGCTCGTGGGCCAGGTGCCGGCCCGCGCCGCCGCCTTCGCCCGCCGCCGCCACCTCGCCGGCTGCGCCCGCATCGCCGAGATCGTTGAGCTCGCCGAGATCGCCGATCGTCACGAGCCTTGCCGCGAGCTCGCCGCCGAACAGCTGGGAGACGCGCTGGCGCAGACCGTCGCCGTCCGCTCCGGCCCCTGCCGGCAGCAGGTCGAGCAGCGCCCGGCCCTCGTGGAGCACGCGCCAGCGCACGTCGGGGCGCGCCAGGGCGTAGCCCTGCACCATCTCGACCGCCCGCCGCAGCTCGGTTTCCGGGGACTTCAGGAACTTGCGCCGCGCCGGCACGTTGAAGAACAGCGAGCGCACGTCCAGGGTGGTGCCGCGCGGCCGCGCCAGCGGCTCGGCCACCCTCACCCGCCCGCCTTCGATCAACACGCGATGGCCGTCGCCGGGCCGCTCGGCGGTGATCAGCTCGACCCGCGCCACCGAGGCGATGGCGGCCAGCGCCTCGCCGCGGAAGCCGAGCGTGCCGACCCGCTCGAGGTCGGCGAAGCTCGCGATCTTGCTGGTGGCGTGACGGTCGAAGGCGAGCAGCGCGTCGTCGGCGCCCATGCCGCAGCCGTCGTCGACGACGGCGATGCGCCCCTTGCCGCCGGCTTCGAGCAGCACCTCGACCTCGCGCGCGCCGGCGTCGAGGGCATTCTCGATCAGCTCCTTGACCACCGACGCGGGCCGCTCCACCACCTCGCCGGCGGCGATCTGGCTCACCAGCGGATCGGGCAGCAAATGGATCGTGGCCATGAGCTTCATTCTAGTTGTGGTGGCCTGCGGCGCCCATGCCTGCCCCCTCCCCTTCGCTTCGGCGATCGGTTTCGGCTTACCCCACGCTGGCCTCCACTCTGCCATCAACAAGTCACTGCCAGTTGACTGGCGCGTCACCGGGCAGCGGCGCCGCTGTCACCCCGGCTTCTTAGGGTGTCGAGGTACGGGCACTTGTGCCCGAACCAGACACTAAAGGCTCCGGGATTTCCCGGGAAAGGCAGGGAGATCATGACGCTCCAAAAAGCGGCAGCGATGGTTGGTATGTTGGCCGCGACGTTCGCCGGCACCGTTTTCGCCGCCGAAGGGCCCGCCCCCAGGCAGGTACCCCATCTGGACCACGTGTTTTTCATCGCCATGGAAAACCACGCGTACGGGCAGATCGTCGACAACCCCAGCGCGGTGTTCATCAACAACCTGGCCAAGGCCGCCAATATCGCCACGAACTATTACGCGATCGGCCACCCCAGCTCGACCAACTACCTGGAAGTCGTGGGCGGGTCGAACTTCGGCGTGCGCTCGGACAACGCACCGGATTGGCACAACGCCAGCTGCACCCCGAACCTCGCGACCGGCGCGGTCACCACCGACAACCCGGCGAGCCCGAAGGTCTGCCCGATCGCGGGCTTCGGCACCGACGCGGAGACGCCGGCCGTGGACACGACCAACGAGACCCAGGGCTCTCCCGGCGAGAACGACATCGACGGCGTGACGTCCATCCCGGCCGCCTCCGACATCGTCGGCAAGTCGATCGCGGACCAGCTGGTCGCCGCCCGCCTCAGCTGGAAGACCTACCAGGAGAGCCTGCCGCTCAGCGGCGCCGACAACGTGACCTACAGCGACGGCTTCTTCACCGACACCACGTTCTTCCCGGGCTTCAACCTCGCGTCGAGCGACTTCGTGCTGCTCTATGCCGCCAAGCACAACCCCTTCGTCTACTTCAAGAGCGTGCAGGAGGGCGCGAGCCCGAACCACGGCCTCGCCAACGTGGTCGGCTTCGACGGTCCTGCCGGCCTGTATGCCGACCTGCGCAGCGGGCGGGTGCCGAGCTTCTCGTTCATCGTGCCGAACCAGTGCAACGATCAGCATGGACGCAGCAACGCGGGCAACACCTGCGCCTTCGACCCGAGCTCGAACGGCACGCAGACCGGTCTCAATCCGGCGCTCATCTACCGCGGCGACGTCACCCTGCAGCGGCTGGTGGAGGCGATCTGGGCCTCTCCGGCGTGGAAGGTCGGCGACAACGCCATCGTCGTGTGGTGGGACGAGAACGACTACAGCCTGGCGCCCAACGTCAACAAGGTGCTGGTGATCGTGGACACCAACTATGGCAAGCACGGCGTGCAGAGCCCGGTCCTCTACAACCACTTCTCCCTGCTCAAGACGATCGAAGCGGGCTTTGGGCTGCCCTGCCTGAATCACGCCTGCGACGGCGACGTCGCGGTGATGTCCGATCTCTTCGGCCGGTAGCGTAAAGCAGTCTCGCGCTCTGGCGGGGCGAGACATCCCCTCTCAGCCATTCCGCCGCCGGCGCCGATCATCGGCGCCGGCCCTCTTGCCCTTCAGGCTTCAGGCCATCCGGGTTGCCATGCAGATCGATAGGCACTACGATCTGCATGAGCCTCGGAGGCGATGATGCGGACGACCCTCAATCTGGACGACGGCGCGATCGAGCAGGCCATGACGGTCTCGCCAGGCAAGACCCGTACGGCGGTCATCAATGAAGCTCTGCGCGAGTATGCGCGGCGGCGGCGCCTGGAAGGGTACCGATCCTTGCGCGGCAAGTTCCATTGGGAAGGCAACCTGGACGAGCTGCGCCAGCGGCGGCCGGCGCGGCAGTGAGGGTCTTGATCGACAGCTCGGCCTGGATCGAATTCCTGAACGGGAGTCGAACGCAGACCGCCGACCAGGTTACGCAGCTGCTGGGCGACGAGCCGGAGATCTGCACTTGCGGGCTGGTGGTTACGGAAGTCCTGCAAGGGCTGCGCAGAGAATCCGGGTATCCCAGTGTCGTCGAGCTCTTTGCCGATCTGACGTTCCTGGAAGCCGCCGGACTTGCCACCTATATCCGTGCTGCCGATGTGTACCGCGAGCTGCGGCGTCGTGGAATTACGGTGCGCTCGACAATCGACTGCTTGATCGCCATTCTCGCCGAGGAACACGCTTGCGAGGTCCTGGCGCGGGACCGGGATCTCGAGACCATCCTCGGCAGTGGGCTCCTGAAGACCTCTCTCTACAGCGCCACGAGCTGAAAACCCCGAGATCGACGACAGCTCGTCGCCGGCAGCGGAGTCAGAGCGGCAACAGCCGGTAGGCCGGGTGGCGCAGGTCCTCGCCCCGCCGGGCCACGATCAGGGTGTTGCCCCAGGCGCGGCGCCACAGGGGCACGGCGCGCAGCAGGCGCCGCACCAGCGCGCGAGGGCCGGTGGGATCGGGTCTGTGCGGCAGGGTGCGCTGCTCGAGGACGTCGAGGCCGGCGGCGCGGAGGAAGCGGGCCAGCTGGTGGGATTGCGCGACGTGAACGGCGTCGGCGTCCGGGACGTAGCCCTCGGTGAGCACGCGCGGGTTGCGGACGCGGTCGAAGCGGTGGCGGCCGTCGAGCGACGACAGCAGCTGGCGGCCGAGGCGCCGCAGCGCAACCTCCAACCGCCGGCTCGGCTGCAGGCTGGGCGGCATCTCGTAGGGCAGGTCCCAGGCCGACCCGACAAGCAGCAGGAGCCCGCCCGGCCGCAGCACCCGCGCGGCCTCGAGCAGCGTGCGGCCGGGATCGTGGAAATGCTCCAGGGCGTAGGTCGAGAGCACGGCGTCGAAGCTCCCCGAGGCAAACGGCAGGTTCTCGCCGTCGCCGCGCACGCGCCAGCCCGGGCGCCCCAGCTCCGCCGCCATGACCAGCGCCGCGGTCGAGACGTCGAACCCGGCGTAGCGGCAGCCTGGCGGCAGCCACAGGGCGTTCTCGCACGAGCCGCACCCCAGATCGAGCACGCGTTCGCCGCCGAGCAGGTGGCCGAGCAGGACGCGGCGCTCGGGGGACGCCTCGCGGTTGGCGGCGGCGGCTTGAGCGTAGTACTCGCGGCAGCTGC
>DATKFK010000778.1:0-2930 GCA_035544375.1 Thermoanaerobaculia bacterium | reverse complement strand
GCTGCGTCTGGACCCGGTGCACCCAACCAACGTCTACCTGCTCGCCGGCGGGCTCTACCTGAGCACGGCGGCGAGCCCGACCCCCGCGGCGCTGCCTCTCACCGGGCCGGTGGTCGACCTGGCGATCGACCCGCAGGCGCCGGCCACCCTCTACGCGGCAGTGGGGCGGCCCCAGCCGCTATGGAAGAGCGGCGACGGCGGCGCCAGCTGGCGGAGGGCCTCCGATGGCCTGCCGCGGAGCGCGGTGGTGACCGCGCTGGCCATCGACCCGGCGAGCTCGGCAACGCTCTACGTCGCGACCGACCACGGGGTGTTCGTGAGCGACGACGCGGCGGCGAGCTGGCAGCCCCTCGACGACGGACTGCCAGGACTCCCGGTGAGTTCCCTGGCGGTGTCTTCCGGTCCGCCCCGCACCGTTTACGCCGCGATTCTCGGTGCCGGAGTGTTTGCGCTCTCGCGGCCCTAAGGCCTCCCGCTTCCTCGACGCCGCCGCCGAGACCCATTGGCAGGACAGCCCGGGCCGACTGGCCGCCTGCAGGCTCGCCCTGGCGATCGCCGAGCGCCTACCCTCAGCCGCCTACCCACCCGGTCTGGCCCACGATCTCCTGGCGCGCGCCCTGGATGGCGTGGTCCGCCAGCGTGCGCTTTTCGGCGGGGGTTTGCCGCGGCGACGGCTGCGAGGAGCCGGCGGGGTCCACGCCGCCGGCGGTGACCGCCGCGGCGAAACCAGCATGGCAATCTGCTCCGTGATGACTGACGATTCCCACACCGTCACCCGGCTCATTCCGCGAAGAGCAGGCCGAGTCCGACTAAGAGCAGTAGACCCCAAACGCAGCCGAATGGTCCGGGGCTGGGGTGAGAGCCTGCTGTTGCCCAGACCAGTGCCTTGGGGAATGACGTGAACCCCAGCACCCAAAGGATAATCGCGAGACCAGTCGCCCGTAGGACCCAGCGCCCCCAACTTTGAGGAGCTCTAACATCCGGGGCCGGTGCGTGAGCCTTTGGCGGCGGCTCGCTTGTGTGGAGATGATCGGCGCTTAGCATGTCGCTGGCCTGCCGCCATTCGACTATCTTCGAGATGGTCCCTCCAGAGATCTCGATCGTAGAGTAGGTAGTTGAATAGATTCTAGGGCGCCTACTGGGCAAGGGGTGCCGGTCACGCGCACCGCCTCGCCCTTTACGATCAGGAGGAGCCTCTCGCGCTCGCTAGGCGGCAGCGAGAAGTCCAGATAGACCGCGTTCATTTTCGGATCGCCGCGTCGGACGCTCACTGACACGGCGATTCCATCGGAGCGCGGCGCCGGCCGCGGCGCGGGCGAGGACACCGTCGAAGGTGCCGTGGAACGAGCCGGCGAAGAGCGCGATCCTGGTGCGTCCGGTCACCGCCCGCGCGAGCCGCAGCGCCGCCATCACCGCCTCGGTCCCGGAGTTGCAGAACGTCACCCGCTCGACGCCGGTGAGCTCCCGGATCGCCTCGCCAGGCGATCCGCCTCCTCCGGAGCTTCCAGGGCAGGCTCGCCCACTGGCGCATGCTTGAGGAGGGGATCACGACCTGGCGCGCGCTCGTCGACGCCGCGGCCGGCGAGGCGGCCCGGGGCGCAGGCCCTGGCACGCCATGCTCGGCGGCGCTCCATAACTATACGCAAAGTCTAATTTACGGTACTATATGGGAGTGGGAATGCGGCGCCTATGGCAGGCGTGCGGCGAACCCGCGAGGGAGAACCGTATGAAAGCCGCTCACGTCGTGCCGCTCATCTGTGTGGCTGGTCTTCTGCTTGGCGCCGGAACTGTCTTCGCCATCCCCATCTTCTGCTCGGATCTCTGCAGCTGCACGACTGGTTGCACAGCGGCGTGCCGGGACGATGACGGTCACCCCACTACCTGTGGCGGCTACGGTCTCTGTGTGGGCAGCTACGGCTGTTCGGCGTTGCTTGCGGATACTGGGCCAGCAGCGGCTCCTGGCCTGTTGCTCGAGGTCACGCCGGCCGTCGCACAACCGTCCGGTGCAGGTAAGATCATGTTGGCCCTGCCATCGAACGTGGAGCCGGTTCTTCTTTCCGGCCAGACCTGTCCGTTCCGTCCGTTGTCGCCGACGGCTCTAGCACCGAGGACCCTGGACTCGACGTTGCCGTTGCACTGCCGGTAGTTGCGCCCGCGCTGGAAGACGAAAGTGCTCGCGCAGAGGTCATCTCGTTTTCCAGGTGGGGCCGGAACCCGAGGGGCGCCGCTCACCCGACGAGGAGCTCCACCCGACACGCCGCCGCGACCGCTTTCGAGCTTGCTGGGCGGCCTCGCGACCCTCGGCGGCTCCGGCGACCGGCAGCGGGCCGTGACCGGCATGTCCCCAGCCAAGGGTCTCAGGCCCCCCTCCCCGGGGTCGTCCTGGCAACCGCCCGCAAGAGCTGAGCCCCCGATCCAAGACGGGCACAACCCAGCCAGACGCCCACCGACCGCGGGCCGCCTGGCGGTCGTTAGAACGTAGCGCGACCGGCCACGTGTCCATCCACCCCGCCCCTGCGCTCAACGACCAGCTCCGAGCTCGCCGGGCCGCGTATCCCAGGGCGGTGTTATTGCTACCGGTGACGTTTCCTCCAAGGCGCCAGATCCCAATGCTGTATTGGCGTGGCCGGTCGTGTTCAGGTACAACGCCAAGGGGCCGACCGCGGTGTTGCCGAATCCCGAGGTGTTGGCGGCCAGGGCGGCTTCCCCGACGGCGACAGTCGCCGACATGGGAGCGGCCAGCGACGCGCTGATGAAGCTGCGGCCTGTCACTTTCCACTACCGAGCAGGGTACGACGACGGCCAGCGCCTGTTGCAGTACGGACTGATCGCCGAAGAGGTGGCAGAGGTCGACCGCGGCTTGGTCGAATACGACGGCGACGGCAAGCCGCTCACCGTCCGCTATCATTTCGTCAATGCCATGCTGCTCG
>DATKFK010000777.1:0-5498 GCA_035544375.1 Thermoanaerobaculia bacterium | reverse complement strand
CGGGCGCAACGCCGGCTTCCGGAGGCCCTGGCGCTCATCGACCAGGCGCTCGCAATCGACAGCTGGGGCGAGACCCCCGCGCTGCTGCTAGCCAAGGCGCGCGCCCTGGTGGAGCTCGGTGAGTTCGAGGCGTCGATCGCGCTGTTACAAGCAGTGCATCAGATGAACGCCGATCGCGAACCGCGCAAGCGCTACGTGGTCTGTAATCTCCTGGTCCTCAATCTGTGCCATGCAGGCCGGTACGCGGCGGCCGAGTTGCTGCTCCCCGAGTTGGGGGCGCTGGCGCTCCGGCTCGGCAACCGGCTCGACCTGCTCCGGGCCGACTGGCTGGCGGGCAAGGTCGCCGCCGGCCAAGGGCGGGCGGACGAGGCAGTTGCCATCCTCGGGCGGGTGCGCGACCAGTTTCTCGCGCTACATAACGCGTACGTCTTTGCCCTGGCCACCTTGGAGCTGGCCGAGGTGCACGCTGCCCTTGGGCACACAGCCGAGGTCAAGGCGCTCGCTCGGGAGTCGGCGCCGGTTTTCGCGGATCAAGAAATCCACCGCGAGGCTCAGCGGGCGCTGGAGCTGTTCTGCTGTGCCGTTGAAGAGGAACGGCTAACCGCCGAACTGCTGCGCAGCTTGATCGCCTACCTCTACCGCTCGCGGCACGACGCGAAGGCCACCTTCCGGCAATCTGACTCGCGGCTCATTTCGCCTTGATTCCATGCGGGTTTGCTTGGGCCACAATTGTGGCCTGTCTCGCTAAGTGGCGGGAAAGAGGCGACTTGCAGTGTGGCATGAAGCCACAACCGGGGGCATATCTTTCGAGGCAGTCTGAGGGCTGTCTTTTAGCTTTAGCTTTCGCTCGGGAGGCCGTTAAATATATTTAACGGGGTCCCGCACGAATACGCAACTTCTGTGTCCAGGCGGTAGTGCTCCATTCTTGAGTTGCTGGCCCGGCCGCCGGCCATCCGGTGCCGCCTCTCCGCCCCGCCGCTGCGACCGCCGCCGGCGTCGCCATCGCCTTGGCGCAACCCCTCATCGCGATCGTCCGGCACGATCCTGCCGGTCCACCATCATCACCAGGATCGCCGGATTGAGGTCCGGCCTGCCGTCCCCGTCGAGGTCGTCCAGCGTTCAACCCGTCCGTGGTCAGCTGGAAGCTGCCGGCCGTGGCGGCGCTCAGCTTCTCCATGAAGTCGTGCGTGTGCCAGCGGTCCCGCCGGCCGAGGTGCAGGCGAGCGCCAGCTTGGCGGGCGCTCCTGTAGCAACTCGAACCCTTCCGCGCCACCCACCCCGAGCTGGGCAAGGGATGGCGTCGCCGGCGCGTTCACCTCAGGTGGTCGTGGGCCGGCGGGACGTCGAGGGGGAGCGGCGTCGAGTGGGTGCGGAGCGGGAAGATCGCCACGAGAGCGAGGATGAGGAGGATGGCGCCACCCACAAGCCTCCACCAGTCGCCGGGCCGTGGGCGGCGGCGGAGAAAGCCGACAGCGCACCCGACGATCATCAGGAAGTGACCGACCGTTCCGACGAGGACGAGGAGGAGGGCAGGATGCGTGAGGCGGCCGCCTCGGACGAGCTCGGTGTACTTAGCCAATGATCGGTTGAGCGAGCGGCAGCTGGCGCTCTCGCGCCACCTGGCAAGTATCAGTTCGAAGCGCCAAGACGATACGGCGGACGCCAACCCGGGGGCAAGCCGCGGTGCGCTAATCGCTTCTCAGGGCGTACGCCGGATCGACCCGCGAGGCCCGCCAGGCGGGAAGCAGGCAGGCGCCAACGGCGACGAGACCGAGCAGCACCACGGCGGACGTGAAGCTAGAGGGGTCGAGCGGCTGCACCTCGAAGAGCAGCTGCGACAGCGCGCGGCTCGCCGCCACCGCCAACCCGGCGCCGGCGGCAGCGGCGGCCGCGGTGAGCGCCAGTCCCTGCCGCAGCACCTCCGACAGGACGCTGCCGCGGCTCGCCCCCAAGGGCCATGCGCAGGCCGAACTCTCGCGTTCGCTGCGCAGCGGTGTACGCGGCGACGCCGTACAAGCCGAGGCCCGCGAGCAGGATCGCCAGCGCCGCGAACGCCTCCAGCAGCCACAGGCTGTAGCGCCTGGGAGCCAGCCCCTGCGCCATGACGTCCTGCATGGTCCGCAGCTCCGCGACCGGCTGGTCCGGCCGCACGGCATGAATCCTGGCGCGCACGCTGCCTGCCAGCCACCGCGGATCCCCCGGCGCTGCGCACGAAGACGCTCATCGAGGCCAGGTCGTGCCCGGTCTCGTCCTGGAGGTATGGCATGTCGACGGCCGGCTCGGTGGGCGCGTCGAGGGCGCCCTGCTTGATCGCCGCCACGACGCCGACCACCTGGCGGCGGCGCGGCGCCTCGCCGCCGCGGCGGCCGGGCCCGGTGTAGTTCACGCCGATCCACCGGCCGATGGGGCTCCTGCCCGGCCAGTAGCGGCGCGCGGCTTCGGCGTTGACGATGGCCACCGGCGGCGCATCGGCGCCGTCGCGCTCGTCGAAGGACCTGCCGCCGAGGAGGGGCGTCCCGCTGGTGCGAAAGAAGCCGGCGCTGATCCAGCAACCCTGCGCCGCGGGCGCCTGCCGCGGATCGTTGACGCGATCGTCGAACACCAGCGTCGCCGGCGCGGCGCCCTTGCCCGGCATGCAATCCGCCAGCGCCACGGAGCTCACCGCCGGCAGAGCGGCCACCCCGTCGAGGACGTCTTTCCAGAAGGCGCGCCCAGGCGGGCCGTAATCGTTGGTCCGCAGATACACGCTGAGCATGGAGTCGGGCCGGAAGCCGGGGTCGACGTGCTGCACGCGCCAGAAGCTGCGCAGCAGCAGCCCGGCTCCCACCGCGAGCACCACGGAGCAGCCGATCTCGGCGACGACGAGCGCCGAAAAGGCCCGGCGATGGGACCGCCCGGCCAGCATCCTGGCGCGGCGCAACGCGGCGGCGAGATCGAGCCCGGACAACGTCTGCGCCGGCACCCAGGCGAACAGCAGCGTCGCACCCACCGCGACGGCGCCGGTCGCCGCCAACGCGGCCGCGCTCAGGTGAGCGCCCGCGAGTCGCGGCAGCTCGAGTCCCGGGACCCTGCCGAGCAGCCGCAGGCCGGCCCAGGCGGCCACCACCCCCAGCACGGAGGCGGGCGCGACCAGGAGGAATCCTTCCGCCATCAGCTGTTGCGCCAGGCGCCCGTGCCCGGCGCCCAGGCTCACCCGCAGCGCCATCTCGTCGCCGCGCTTCACGGACCTGGCGAGCAGCAGGGCCGCGACGTTGACGCATGCCGTCAACAGGACCAGCGCCACGGCAGCCATGACGATCCGCAGGTAGACGTGAACGCCGCCGACCAGGTCGTCCTTGAGCGGCACGAGCCGCACGCGCACGTCCGGCGCCTCTCCCGGCGCGCGGCGCAGGATGGCCGTCAGGTCGTCTTCGGCCATCGCCCGGGTCGCGCCGGGCGCGAGCCGGCCTGTCAAGCCCCGCGGCGTGGAAGACGCGGCGTGGAAGGCGCGGCGTGGAGTGGCGGGTGCGTGTCCCGACCGGAGGGCTTGCCTGCGGCTACTTGCGGCGGTTGGCGGCCAGCACGCGCTTGCGCAGGCGGACCGAGACCGGCGTCACCTCGACCAGCTCGTCCTCGCGGATGAACTCGAGGGACTGCTCGAGGTTGAGGAGCCGCGGCGGGATCAGGCGGATCATGTCGTCGGAGCCGGAAGCGCGCATGTTGGAGAGCTTCTTTTCCTTGGTGACGTTGACGTCGAGATCGTTGCCGCGGGCGTGCTCGCCGATCACCATGCCCTCGTAGACCTCGTCTCCCGGCGACAGGAAGAGCGTGCCGCGCGGTTGCAGGTTCTCGATCGAATAGGCGGTGGCGCGCCCCTGGCGGTCGGCGACCAGAGCGCCGGTCGCGCGATGCTCGATGTCGCCCTGCCACGGCGCCCAGCCGTCGAACAGGTGGTTCATGATGCCGGTGCCCCGGGTGTCGGTCAGGAACTCGGCGCGGAAGCCGATGAGGCCGCGCGACGGCACCCGGAACTCCATGCGCACGCGCCCCGAGCCGTGATTGCTCATCTTCATCATGCGGCCGCGGCGCACTCCCATCTTCTGCGTCACCACGCCGATGAACTCCTCGGGGCAGTCGATCGCCAACATCTCCATCGGCTCGTGCAGGGCGCCGTCCTGGGAGCGGGTGATGGCCTGCGGCTTGCCGACCGAGAGCTCGTAGCCCTCGCGGCGCATCATCTCGATCAGGATGGCCAGCTGCAGCTCGCCGCGGCCCAGCACGCGAAAGGCGTCGGCCGTGTCGGTGGGCTCGATGCGGATCGAGACGTTGACCAGCCGCTCGCGCTCGAGGCGCTCCTTGAGCTTGCGCGAGGTGACGTGCTTGCCGTCGCGGCCGGAGAAGGGCGAGTCGTTGATCGACAGCACCATGGTGATGGTCGGCTCGTCGACGTGGATCGGCGGCAACGGCCGCGGGTCCTCGCGGTCCGACAGGGTCTCGCCGATTTCCACCTCCTCGAGGCCCGCCACCGCCACGATGTCGCCGGGGCCGGCCTCCGCGGCCTCGATGCGGCGCAGCCCCTCGTAGCCGTAGAGCACGCTCACCTTGGCCGGCGCCACGTCGCCGTTCAGGCGGCAGATCGAGATCTCCTGGGCCTTGCGCAGGCGGCCGTTGAACAGGCGGCCGATCGCCAGCCGGCCGACGTAGTCGTCGTAGTCGAGGGTGGTGATCAGCAGCTGCAGCGGCATCGCCGGGTCGTAGCACGGCGGCGGCACGGTTTGCAGGATGGCGTCGAAGAGCGGCGCCAGCGTCTCGTCGGGGCCGTCCGGAGTGCGGCGGCAGAGGCCGGCGCGGGCGTTGGCGTAGAGCACCGGAAAGTCGAGCTGATCCTCGCCGGCGTCGAGGTCGATGAACAGGTCGAAGACCTCGTTGAGCACCTCGGCCGGACGGGCGTCGGCGCGGTCGATCTTGTTGATCACCACGATCGGCGGCAGCTCCGCCTCGAGCGCCTTCTTGAGCACGAACCGGGTTTGCGGCAGCGGCCCCTCGGAGGCGTCGACCAGGAGCAGGACGCCGTCCACCATCTCGAGCGTGCGTTCGACCTCGCCGCCGAAGTCGGCGTGGCCCGGCGTGTCGACGATGTTGATGCGCGTGCCGCGATAGAGGATGGCGGTGTTCTTCGCCATGATGGTGATGCCCTTCTCGCGCTCGAGGTCGATAGAATCCATCACCCGTTCGGCCACGTGCTCGTGCGCGCGGAAAATGCCGCTCTGCCACAGCATGGCATCGACCAGGGTGGTCTTGCCGTGATCGACATGGGCGATAATCGCCAGGTTGCGCACGTCTTCTCTTCTTTCGATCACCGTTGTCCTCGACCGATTGTCATCGACAGATTGTCGCCGATAGAGTGGCGGCGGAAGGATCCGCGGCCCCCAGGGGGAGCGGAGGATACCACAGGCAGGCGGCAGGACATGGCTTTGAGACGACTCGGGATCGCCGGCGCCCTCACGGCGGCGCTCGCG
>DATKFK010000776.1:0-2441 GCA_035544375.1 Thermoanaerobaculia bacterium | reverse complement strand
CGCCGGTTCGTCGCGGCCGGCGGCGGGCCCGTCGCCGGCGCCGGACAGCGCGGTGAGCACCTCCGCGGTGTCGTCGCAGTCGGGGTAGAACGCGTTGCGGTACTCGAAGCACCAGCCGCCGGGAGCGACGCCGGGTGCCCTGGCGCTCCAATCGCCGGTGCGCCTGATCTCGCGCTCGATCAGCCAGCGCCGGGCAGCCTGGATCGCCGGGTGCTCGGCAGGGATCCCCGAGTCGTTCAGGGCGTGAACGGCCAGGGCGGTATCCCAGACCGAGGAGAAGCAGGGCTGCAGGCGCAGCGCGGGCTGCTGCGCGGGTCCGCCGGTGCCGCCGGCATCTTCGATCTCGAGCCGTTCGAGCTCGTGGACCTGGGCGCGCACCAGCGGGTGGTCCTCGTCGTAGCCCAGGCAGCGGAGCGCGAAGATGGTGTTGACGATCGGCGGGAAGATGGCCCCCAGCCCGTCGCTGTCCTCGAGGCGTTCGAGCATCCAGGCCTCGGCCTTCGCCAGGGCGCGCCGCCGGAACGGCGTCAGATGCAACCCCTCGCCGGTCTTCAGGGCGCGGTCGAGCAGCCGGAAGCAGCCGCGCCACCATTGGGCGGCGTGGGCGGCGTGGGCGGCGCGGGCGGCGCTCGCGGCGCCGGTGGGAGCAGCGCGGAGCCCGGCCTGCGGCCGCGCCATCTGGCCGGATAGGTGTCTGGACCGGCTGGACCGAGGGAGGCGCAGCTCGTCGATCCCGTGCTCGGGCGCAACCGGCCGCACCGGGCGCAACGCCCAGACGACCGACAGCGGCACGACGATGGCCCGGGACCACGACGAGATCTCGTACAGGTTGAAGTAGAGCCAGCGCGGCAGCAGCACCATTTCAGGCGGCACCGCCGGGCAGCGCCACCAGTCGTACTGGCCGCAGATCGCCAGGTAGATCTTGGTGAAGCTGTTGCACGCCTCGATGCCGCCGAGCTCGAGGATGGCCTGCCGGGCGCGCTGCATGTGCGCTTCCAGGGGCGAGTCGCCGGCCAGCTTGAGCACGAAGTAGGCCTTGACCGACGCGCTCACCTCCGGCGGACCGCCCGGGTAGATCGCCCAACCGCCCTCGGCCAGCTGCTGGCGGCGCACGTAGCGGGCCGCCTTGCCGACGCGCGGATCGTCGAGCCGGCCCAGGAAGTGGAGCAGCAGGACGTATTCGGTCTCGAGGATGGTGTCGCCCTCGAGCTCGCCGCACCAGTGGCCGTCGGGCTCCTGCGCTGCCAGCAGCCAGGCCTGCGCCGCCGCGATCGCCCGCGCCAGGCGCTGGCGCAGCGAGTGGGAGGTCTCGGGCCCGGCCGGCTCGAGGCGAGGCTGCCGGAGCGGCGCACGGGCGGATACGGCTGTTCGCTGTCGATCCCCTGAGGTGTCCATGGCGATTCCGATGACGATTCCGAGGGGCCTCCGGCCGACGGCGGCAGGAACCCCCCCTCCCCGTAAAGCGGAAAGCGGCGGCCATTTCGATCGTCGCGTGGAAACCTCACTCCTGCCGTCGGGCGCGCAGCCCGGGGTCCGATGCTGCGCCCCTGCCTGGATTTCATTCATCAGGCGTGCCAACACGCCGCGTTGCGGCCAAACACTGCCGCGGTGCAGCATACATCCGCGTCTTCCGGCTGTCCACGGATTGTCCCATGGTAGTGGGATCGGTGACCCACTATCCCCCCGCGGCCTGCCTCGCGAGCATTGCGGTATGCGTGGTAGCTTCGCCGGCACGACCGGAGGACCGCGACATGAGACAGTGGGCCAGGGTCCTGGCAGCGTTTGGCATCGCGGTGCTGGGGACCGCCGCCGCGATCGCCGCGGGCGCTCCCGGCGCCGGCGCGCGGCACGACCCGACGGCGCTGCTGCTGACCGGCGCGCGCGTGCTCGACGAGTCGGGGGAGCGGTGGGTCACCGGCCGTGACGTGCTGGTCGCCGGCGGGCGCATCGCCGCGGTGGGCCCGGCCGGAACCCTGAGCGCGCCGCCGCCGGGCGCCGCCGGGGAGGTGGTGCGGCTCGACCTCTCCGGTCTCGTCCTGCTGCCGGGGCTGATCGACCTCCACACCCACCTGCTGCTGCATCCCTACGACGAGACGCCCTGGAACGACCAGGTGCTCAAGGAGGCGCTCGAGCTGCGCACCATCCGCGCGGTGACCGCGGCGCGGGCAACCCTCGAAGCCGGATTCACCACCGTGCGCGAGCTGGGCACCGAGGGCGCGGGTTTCGCGGACGTGGCGCTGCGCGACGCCATCGCGGCGGGGCTGGTGCCGGGACCGCGCATCTTCGCCGCCACGCGCGCCATCGTCGCCGGCGGTTCGTACGGTCCCGCCGGCTTCGACCCGCGCTGGGAGGTGCCGAAGGGCGCGCAGGTCGCCGACGGCGCCGACGGCGTGCGCCGCGCGGTCCGCGAGCAGATCGCCGCCGGGGCCGACTGGATCAAG
>DATKFK010000775.1:0-6751 GCA_035544375.1 Thermoanaerobaculia bacterium | reverse complement strand
TGACGCCCGCGGGATCGGCCGGCGGCACCGGCAGGCGTCCCAGCAGCAGCGGCGGCAGAGCGGAGAGGGAGAGCGGCCCGAGCGGCAGGAACGCGAGATCGAGCGCGCCTGCCAGGCGGCAGTAGGCATGGGCGCGATGGTCGAGCCAGAGGCCGCGGTCGCCATCGACGTCCAGTCCCCAGATGGCGCGGCCGAGCGGATCCACCGCCTGCGCCTGGTAGCGCTCCGGCGAAGCCAGCCGCAGCGTCAGCTTGAGGCTGCCCTCGCCCTCGGCGCCGCTGACGGCGACACGATAGAGGATCTGCGAGCCGTAAGCGGCGGCGGGCACCTGCCAGGGCGCCGGCGCCGCCGCTGCCAAGGCGGCGCCGGGGCCCGGCGAGCGCGGCGGGGCCTTGGGAACCGTGGAGCAGCCCAGGCCCGCACCGAGCAGCAGGGCGGTCAGCCCCCGGAAGAAAACCGGTCGGGGGCGGCGGCGCGGCGCGATGGCGGCTGCTCTCAGGGGGAAGACCGTCAGGGCCGGGGGCCGCCGGCAAGACTGTCGAGCTTGCGCCGCACGGCCTCGGCCTTCGCGGGATCGCCGCGCTCGAGCTCGATGGCGCGGCGGTAAGCCTCGCCGGCCCGGTCGCGCTCGCCCATGGCGCCGTAGACGTCGCCTAAGTGCTCCTGCACGGTGCCGTCTCCGACCTCGAGCCGCGTCGCGCGCTCGAGCGCGGCGCGGGCCTGCTCGAAGCGGCCGCGGCGGTAATACACCCATCCCAGCGAGTCCACGTAGGCGCCGTTGTCGGGCTCGAGCGCCACCGCCCTTTCGATCAGCTTCTGCGCCTCGTCGAGGTTCTCGCCCCGCTCGGCGAACATGTAACCCAGGTAGTTGAGCGCGGCGTGGTACTCGGGATCGGCGCCGAGCAGGCGCCGAAACTCGGCGACCGCCTGCTCGCGCTTACCGGTGCGCTCGTAGGCGGCGCCCAGCAGGAACCGCGCCGCCTTCGCGCTCGGCGCCGGCAGATCCGTCGCCGCCCGCCCCAGCAGATGCTCGAGCACCGGGATGGATTCGGCGTACTTGTCGAGGCGCTGGTAGGTCTCGGCCGCGGCCAGCGCCGCGTGCGGCTGCTTGGCGGCGGCGAGGTCCTCGAGGCGGCGAGCCGCCTCGGGCGCGTGGCCGGCCCGGAACAGCACCTCGGCGCGCTTGGCGGCAAGGTTGGGCGGCAGCTGGCCGCTCTGCGCCTTGTCCAGCAGCTTGAGGGCGTCGTCATAGCTCTGACGCTGGATCAGGGCGTCCGCGGCGAGCAGGAGAGCGGGCTCGCGGACCGTTTCCTCCTTGGGTCCGAGCCGCAGCAGCGGCTGCAAGGTCTCGCTCACCCGGTCCCACTGCTTGGCGTCGTAATAGACCTGCGCCAGCTCCAGGCGGGCCTGCCGCTCCTCGTCCTGCTTGCCGGCCTTGGCCAGGCCGGCGTCGATCTCGGCGAGCACTCGCGCCGCCTCGTCGGGATGGCCGGCGCGCTCCTGCACCTTCGACAGCGTCGCGGCCAGCGGCAGGTCGGTGGGGCGAGCGGCGCGCAGCCTCGCCAGCAGGTCGGCGGCCTCCTGGTTGTGGCCCTGCGCGGCCAGGGCCAGGCCCTTGAGCAGCTGCAGCTGCAGGTCCTCGGGATCGGCGCCTGGCGCCGCCGGCGACTGCTGGGGGGGACGCTGCGCCGGCGGCGAGGGGGGCGAGGTGGGCGTCGCCGCCGTCTCCGGCGTCTCGAGCAGCGGCTCGACGGTGGCCAGGGCGTGATCGACGTCGCCGGTCAAGTAATAGGCCCACGCCAGCTGGCGCTGCAGCCGGGCGTCGCCACGCCCCGGCTCGGGTGCCGCCGAGAGCGTCGCCACCACCGCGGCGTAGTCGTTGCGGCGTCCCTGGAGCTCGGCCAGGGTCAGGCGCGCCTCGAGCGCCGCGGGCTCGAAGCCGAGGATCTGCGCGAGCACCGTCTCGGCCTCCTTGGGCTGGTCGTCGCGCAGCAGCGCTTCGACCAGCAGGGCGTAGGCGGCGCGCTGCTGGGGAGCCTGGACGATGACCTCGCGGAAGACCGCTGCCGCCTTGGCGGGCTGCTGTTGATCGAGATAGAGGCGGCCCAGGTTGATCGCCGTCTGGATGTCCTGCGGATCGCTTTGGTAAACGGTCTCGAGCGCCTCGAGCGCGGTGTGGACGGCCGCGGCATCCTGGCCCGCCATCTCGAGATAGACCATCCCGACACCGCGCAGCACGTCGAGGTTGTGCGGCGCGATCTGGCGCGCCTTGCCGACCTCGTCGACCGCCTTGTGCAGGTAGCTGGTCTGGGCGCTGGGCTGGCGCGCCGCCTGCGCCAGGCGGGCGAGCAGCTGGGCGTGCTCGAGATGGATGTAGGCGGAGTCGGGACGCGCCTTCTCGGCCTCTTCGAAGGCGCTCAGCGCCTCCGGCAGCATGCCGTCGCCGGCCAGCAGGTTGGCCATCAGGAACTCGAAGTCGCCGGCGTTGGCGCGGGCGCCGGAGGCGCTCGGCGGGGCCACCGTTGCCGGCGCGGCCGCCGGATTGGCGAGCGCGGCGAGCGGGCCGGCAGCCAGGGCCAGCCCCACGGCCAGGAGGGAGGCGAATGACGGCAGAGGGCGCCCGGACATCTTCATCGCGTCAGAATAGCAGCCGCGCGCGCCGCTTTACAAGGCTGCGGAGCCGCTTCTATAATCTCGCACCAGCAGATAAGTGGCTTTCCGACAAGCAGTTAGGAAATCGACCTCAAACCCTCGTCCGCCGCCTCCGGAATTGAGCAAGAAACGAAGTCGCGAGCATGGGTAAGCTCGGACAGCTCCTGGTCGCGCGCGGCTGGATCACGGTCCAGCAGCTGACGCGCGCGCTGCAGAATCAGAACGCGGTCGGCGGACGCATCGGCACCTGCCTGCTCGAGATGGAGGTGCTTGGCGAAGACCTGCTGGCGCGTTCGCTGTCCGAGCAGCTGGGAGTGCCGGCCGCCGTGATCGAAGACCTGCGCGGCATCCCGGACGAGGTGCTTCGCCTCATTCCCGAGAAGCTGGCACGCCGCTGCCGCGCGGTCCCCTTCCGGGTGGCGGGCGGGCGGCTCGACGTCGCCATGCAAGACCCGCGCAACCTCGTCTGCCAGGACGAGATCGCCTTCGCCTGCGGGCGGCGCGTCAAGGTGCACGTGCTGCACGAGCTGCGGATCTTCGAGGCGTTGCAGCGCTATTACCGCGAGGAGTGCCCGTCGCGCTACGGCCTGCTGCTGGACCGCCTCAACCGCGCGCGCTACCTGTGGGCCGGCAAGGAAGCGGGGGCGCGGCCGCCGCCGGGAACTCCGGTGGCGCAGCTGGCCCAGCGGGTCCAGGGAGCGCCCGCCATGCCCGACCTGCGAACGCAGCCGGGAACGGCAGCTCCCGCGGGCGGCCCGCCGGGCGCCCGCGGCGAGGAGCAGCGGACGGAGGTGCTGAGAGCCCTGCCACGCGAGGACCTGCTGTCCGGGGTGCCGCACTTCCAGCCGTCGCCGCTGCCGGAGCCGGCGCTGCCGCCCACGCCGCGCCGGCGAACGCTGTTCCGCTCGCGCGGCGCCGGCAAGCCGGCCTCGGAGGCCACCGCGGAGCCGGCGGGCGTCCGCGAGCTGCCGCCGCTCGAGGAGATCGACCTGCGCGGCGGTGGGCCGCCGCGCCGACAGCAGGGGCAGCAGGAGGCGGCGCAGGCATCGGCGCCAGCTCAGGCATCGGCGCCGGCTCAGGTCTCGACGCCGGCTCAGGCCTCGACGACGGCCGCCCCCAAACCGCCGGCGGCAACTCCTGAACCGGCACCGCCGCCGGCAGGGCCCCCGCCGGAGGCGTCGGCCGCGGCGGCGGAGCGATCGCCCATGTCGCCCATGTCAATGGCGGTGCCCCTGCCGGCGCCGCCGCTGGACCTCGAGGCGACGCTGGCGCTGGGCCCTCCCCCGGCGGCGCGGCCGGCGCGGCCCGCCGCGGCCGCGGAGAGCGCAGACGCAGCAGTCCCCAGGCGCCGGCCCGAGGTGCCGCACGAAAAGGTCGCGATCACCGCCGCCGAGCGGGCCGAGCTGGGGCTCGACGAGGGCCCGCCCGCCACCCCGGTCGCGTCGCCGCGCGAGGCGCCGGCCGACCTCGAGGAGCTGGAAGCGGCGTTCGCCGCGACCGCCGACAGCGAGGAGGTGGGGCGCATCCTGCTTGGATTCCTCGCCCGCGGCTTCAGGCGGGTGGCGTTGTTCCAGGCGACCCGCGATCACGTCAGTGCCTGGATGGCGCGCGGCGACGGCATCGACCAGGAGTCGTTCGCCCGTTACGGCGTGAGCTTCAAGGAGCCTTCGGTGTTCCTCAACCTGCGGCAGGGCAGCGGCCTCCACATCGGCCCCCTGCCGCCCATGGCGACCCACCGCGAGCTGGCCCTGTGCTGGGGCGGCGGGCTGCCGCGCGACTGCGTGGTGCTGCCGGTGCGACTCAGGACCCGCCTCGTCGCCGTCATCTACATGGATGGCGGCAGCCGCGGCCTCGGGGGGATCGATCTCGAGCAGATGCACCGCCTGACGGCGGCGACCGCCGCCGCTTTCGAGCGCTGCATCCTCACCAAAAAACGCGGCTACTCTCAGTCCTGACAAAGGTTTGGCTCGGTTGACACCTTGTCGGACCGGTTGTTAGACTCGGCGCCGTTTCGGAGCTCAAATGATCAAGTCGGACATCGTGGACCGCGTGGCGGAGAGCACTGACGTGCCCAGGGTCAAGGCTGCCCAGGCGGTCGACACCATCATCGAGGCGATGAAGACCGCCCTCTGCGATGGCAAGCGCATCGAGCTCCGAGGCTTCGGCGTCTTCCAGGTCCGCGACCGCAAGAAGGGTGTCGGCCGCAACCCCAAGACCGGCGTCGAAGTGGCGATCTCGCCCGGCAAGACGGTGCGTTTCAAGCCGGGCAAGGATCTCAAGAATCTCTGAGCCGACAAACGAAGAACCCAGTGTCCCCACGGCGGGCGCCGGGGGCGCCGGCGGATGGCGGCCGCCCATCTGGGCGGCGCGGCGCATGGCGTGGCGCTCCATGGGCCCGGCCCCGCCGCGCTACGCGTTGGCGCTGCTGCTTTTCGGGCTCACCTTCTTCTGCGCCACGACGCTCGGCCCGGTGCTCTACGCCTGGAGCCGCGACGGCCTGCCGCCCGACGCCTATCCGCTGATCACGCCGCGGCTGGTGGCGCGAGTGTGGAGCGACCCGGCGCTGCTGCGGCTCGGCCTGTCGTTCTCGGTGCCGGTGCTGATCATCCTGTTCGTGCACGAGATGGGGCACTACCTGGCTTGCCGGCACTACCGGCTGCCATCGACCCTGCCTTACTTCCTGCCGCTGCCGGCGGTCCTGGGGACCCTGGGGGCCTTCATCCGCATCCGGGCCCCGATCCGTGGTAAGCGCGAGCTCTTCGACGTCGGTGTCGCCGGGCCGTTCGCCGGCTTCCTGGCGCTGCTGCCGTTCCTGCTCTACGGCGTCGCGCACTCGCAGCCGGTGCCGTTCCGGATCAACCCAGGGACCTCGCTGCTGGTGCCGGGCCAGTGCCTGGCGATGGAGCTGGCCACGCGCCTCTGCCACGGCCCGCTTCCCGACGGCATGGTGCTGCGGCTGCATCCTTTCGCCTTGGCTGCCTGGTTCGGCCTGCTGGCCACCGCCATCAACCTGCTGCCGCTCGGGCAGCTCGACGGCGGCCACATCCTCTATGCCGCGGCCGGCCGCTGGCAGCGCCGGCTGGCGTTGCCGCTATGGCTGGCGCTGGCCCTGGCCGGGGTGCTGTGGGGCGGCTGGGTGCTGTGGTGCGTGGTGATCTTCGCCATGGGCCTCTACCACCCGCCGGTGCTCGACGAGGCGACGCCGCTCGACAACCGCCGGAGGGCGCTCGCCGTCGCCGCCCTGCTGGTGTTCGCTCTTTGCTTCATGCCCCGCGGCGCCATCGAGGCCGCCGCCGGCCTTGGGGACTAGTAGTGGCCACTAGCTCAGAAGTCGGCGACCAGGGTCACCGGGCCGTCGTTGACCAGGGCTACCTCCATGCGGGCGCGGAAGCGGCCGGTCGCGACCTCGCAGCCGCGCTGGCGCAGCGCCGCGACCAGCCCTTCGACCAGGGGGGCCGCCTCCTCGGGGGGCGCGGCGCGATCGAAGGACGGCCGGCGGCCGCGCTCCAGCGAGCCGGCCAGGGTGAACTGCGACACCACCAGGAAGGCGCCGCCCACCGCCGCGGCATCGAGGTTCATCCTGCCCGCCTCGTCGTCGAAGACCCGCAGGCCGGCGAGCTTGTCGGCGGCGGCCAGCACGGCCGCCGCGGCGTCTCCCTGCTCCACCCCGACCAGCACCAGCAGGCCGCGGCCGATCGCGCCCACCGTCTCGCCGGCGACGCGCACCGCCGCGGAGCTCACGCGCTGGATCACCAGGCGCATGCGTAAACGCCCATGTCTTTTCCGTCTCCAGTGGTATGGACCGCACCTACGCGCCATCGCGCGATGTGCCCGATGTTCCCGATGTGGTACCGTACTTCATTCGCAACCCGAGGAGAACCGCGCATGTTGAACAAAGTCATGCTGATCGGCAATCTCGGCCGTGACCCGGAGGTGCGCTCCACCACCTCCGGACAGCAGGTTGCCAACTTCACCCTGGCCACCAACCGCCGGTGGACCGACAAGGGCGGCCAGCGCCAGGAACAGACGGAGTGGCACCAGATCGTTTGCTGGGGCAAGACCGCCGAGATCGCCGCGCAATATCTGACGAAGGGCAAGC
>DATKFK010000774.1:0-5879 GCA_035544375.1 Thermoanaerobaculia bacterium | reverse complement strand
CTTGCGCAGACCGAACAGCCTCCCCTCGACCGCAAGCTGCTTCTCGGCCTGCGCGAGCAACTGGCGTGCGCGATCTTCCAACCCGGCGATCCGCAGAAGCTCGGCCAGCGGCAGCGCTAGGGTGGCGGCCTCGGGGCTGCCGGGCAGCAGATCCGGAAGCAGCTCGGCGAGCTCGGCTGCTTCTCCCGCGGGCAGCTCGCCCAGCGGCCGGGCACGGCGCAGCAACCCGGGGTCAAGCGCCGCGGCGCGCGCCTGCGGTGGTTCGATGGCGCGCAACCCCGCGATCAGTGCGGCCAGGCCGCCGTCCGCGCCGGCGTCATCGCCGGGCCGCGGCCCGAGCAGCAACGCGCTCGAGGCTACCTGCAGCCGCAGGCTCGGCGGCACCGAGGCCGCCGGCGTGGCGGTCTCCGGACCGGCGGTGCCGGGCGATCGCGAGGAGTGCGCGAGCAGCGGTGCCAGCAGCTTGCGAGCCTCCGCTGAGTCGTCCTTCCCCAGCGCTGCCTCGGCCTGCAGCAGCGCCAGCCAGGTCTCCGCTTCGGCGCCGGCACTCGCGGAGACAAACTGCAGCGATTGGAGCAACAGCTCCGCCTCGGCATGATTCTCGAGATCACGCAGATCGAGGATGACCTTGTGACGCAAGGCCCGCGCTGCAGCCGCCTGCGCGCTCACCTGCACGAACAGGCTTTGCGCTTGGTCAAGCTCCAGCATCGCACCTTGGTGATCCAGACACTCCGCAAGCGCCAGTCCGAGCTGCTCACGGGCTGTCGCCAGGTCGCCCACGCGAGACGGCCACGCTCGGTCGTCGCCCCCGTATTGTTCCGCGATGGCAATGGCAGACCTGAACGTGTCGCTCGCTACCTCGGGTGCCTGCAGAGCGAGCCAGTACCGGCCACGCACCAGGAAG
Source organism: Thermoanaerobaculia bacterium (assembly GCA_035544375.1). GTDB lineage: Bacteria > Acidobacteriota > Thermoanaerobaculia > Multivoradales > UBA5704 > JASLEW01. Next base: position 4,975 of record DATKFK010000774.1, on the reverse strand, counting down.
CGCAGCGCCTGCTCGCGAGCCGCTTCCGCTTCGGGGAGAGCGGATGCCGTCCGCTCAGCTCTCTCGAGATGCTCGTTGGCCGCACCGAGCTGGCCCGCATCCAAACAGATCTCGGCAAATTGGCGCTCGATCCGGGACGTCCGTTCCCGGTCGCCGGCAGTGTCGCCAAGCGCCGCCAGGACCGCTTGCATCTCCCCGGCGGCGGTCACGTAATCGAGCGTCTCGGCGGCGAGCTGTGCGATCTTCAGCCGGCAGGACCGGATCGCTTCCGCGTCGCCCATCTGGCGCGCCAGCTCAAGGGCCAGCCGGAGCTCCGTGAGAGCCGCTGCGGGCGCGAGCAGCGAGGCGCGCAGCAGCCGTAGCCGCAACACGTCGCGGGGTTTCGCCGCCGCGCTGCCGCCGGGTACGGCCACCAGCGTGGCCAGGGCCTGCGCCTGATCGCCTCGGTTGCTGAGCAGCCAGGCGCGCACCCAGGCCTTGCGCTCGGGCGACACGACGGCGCGGCCCAGGCTGCGCTCGATGGACTCGGCAGCGTCCAGACTGCTCTGGGCTCCTGTCACCAGCGCGTAGTCGGAGCCCGTTGCCGCGGAGCCCGCCACCGGCTGGTGCACCAGGTCAAGCCGAGCCCGCGCCAGCTCGAGCGCCGCTTCGGCGCGGACCGCCGGGTCGAGCAGTTGCACATACTCGGCGCCGGAGACCTCGAGAGCCAGGTCGTGCCGCAGCTGCACGTCGCCGCTTTCGTCGGCCGCCTCGAGCCGGCGACGCCAGTCGGCGATCGCGCTCGCGCCTTCGGCCTGGAACAGGTGGTAAACGGCTTCTCGTGTCCATTCGACCCGCCGTGGCGGGTCGCCCGCGGCCTTCGCGTCGTAGAAGCGGAAGGCGTCCTGGTGCAACCGGGCGAACGTCGCCGGCTGCGCCTTCGCCAGCAGTCGCCGCATCGGATTCACCACGTCGCCGTGGAACACCAGGGTATCGGGATCGTCGCCGGGCAGGCTCACCCAGGAGAGCTGGCCTGCGTATTGGGTGAGCCGCCGCCAGAGCAAGGCAGGATCGAGGGACGCGCCCGCGTCCGGCGGATGCGTCGGGAAGAGAGCTGCCGCATCGGGCACCGGGTCCCGGCTTGGATCGTCGTCGGGTGAGCGGCCCGCTCGCGCTTCGGCGAGCCAGGCGACCATGCGCTCCGCCAGGAAGGCCCGGGAGAGGCGGCGCGGGATGACTCCATATCGCAGCAGCCAGCGTACGCCCTCGTCCTGAATGCGTCGGACCACCCTCTCGATCAGGTAGGCCAGGTCGGCGTCGCCATAGGACTCGATCTGGCGTGCGGTGAGCTCCGGATTGCTGCGCAACAAATCGGCGTAGATGGCGAGCTTGAAAGGATTTCCGGCCGCGCGCTCGATCACCGCCGGGACGGCGCCGTGGCCGCTCAGGCCGCGGTCTTCTTCCAGGTAGTCCCGTGCCTCGCGGGGCGTCCAGGGGAGCAGGGATAGGGTACGGGTTTCCTGCCCAAACTTCGCCGTGAAGCCGGCGAGACGTTGGTTGAGATCGGTGCGCCCGCACAGCAGGAGCCGGACCTGGCGATGGCGCCGGTGCACGAGGGCCACCTCCTCGAGCAGCCGCATGAAGGAGGCCTCCTGGCTGAGGATGACCTCCTCCACGGTGTCGAAGACGAGCAGGACCGGCTTGCCCAGGCGGGCATCGGCGAGCGCGGCGAGGAAGCGCTCCCTCACCCTGCCTTCCAGCGCCTGCGAGCGGCCGGCCGGATTCGACTGGGGCGCACCGCTCGAGCGCGATTCCTTGCGCGCAGTCCTCAGCCCCAGCTGTTCGCCCAGCTCCGTGGTCAGCTCGTAGAAAGGCCGCCCCGGTATCTGCTCGTCGAGCTGGCGCGCGATCTCGACCAGCAGCCGCCAGGGCTCGCGGGTCGCAGGCACCGGGTCGAAGACGTCGAAATCGATGCGGGCGCAAGGCACCGCCGGCGGCTCGGGCGCGCACTTGCGGGCCAGCACCCAGCGCACGAAAGAGGTCTTGCCCATGCCGCCGGAGGCAAACAGGTGCAGGATCCAGGCGTCTTTCTTTGTCAGCAGCCGGTCCAGTGCCGCCGTCAGCTGCGAGTTCTGATGGTAGTGGATGGACTGGTGGTACTCGCTCGCCCAGAGCGTCCGCGCCTGCAGGCCTGCCCGGCGCCGCAGCCGCAGCGCGGCAAGAGAGCGGTCGAGCTCGGCGCGGCGATCGTCGAGGACGGCGAGCAGATCGGTGCAGGATGCCAGGTCGAAGCGCGCGTCGGCTTCTGCGTAGAGCCGATCGAACAGGTCCCCTGCCGCCTTCGGCGAGCAGGCGATGGAATGAAAGAGCACCTCCAGGTCGAAGTCCACGCCACGCCTGCGGTAATGGCGGGCGAGCTTGCAGTTCAGCTTCTTGACCTCTTCCCGGAAGCCTGGGTCCTCCTTGCGCCATTCCTCGAGGTGCCGCCGGCGCGGGCCGTCGAGCAAGCGGTAGCGCTCGGCGCTGCGCGGCACTCGGTGCACGTCCTCGCGGCGGACCAGCTCCTCGTAGGGATAGGAGCGTTCGGCGAGGTCCGGGATCGCCGGCCGCAGCACACCCTCCACCAGCTCGCGATCGAAGCTGCGCACCACGGCGCAACGCCTGAGCAGGGCGCGCTCGGAGGCTGGCAGCCCGGAGAGGAGGACCTGTTCTGGATCCTCGCCCTTCTGCAGGCGGCTGACCAGCTCGTCGATGTTCACGCTCACCCGGGGCTCCCCTTGCTGATCTGGATCACCGTCTGGAGCAACTGCCGCAGGAGGGTCGGCTTCCACGGCTCGCCCGGCGTAATCGCAAGCCTATCGATCGTCTGCCGCAAGGCCTGGTTGATCTCGTCGAAATTCGCCTCGCAGAACTCTCGGAAACAGGACGGGAACTCTTCCTTCCTGATCGGTCCCACCTCGATCTCGATGTCGCCCCCGAGCGAGCCCAGGTCGTATTTCGATCGATCCGCGCTCGCCACCGCCAGGATCAAGCGTAAGGGGGCCGCTGCCGCTGGGCGATCGGAGCGATGAAGTGAGGCAGCAGCCAGCTCTTGAAATCGGCCGCGCTGACGTTCAGATGGTCGAGCGCGACCACCAGAGGGCGCCCGCCCGCTGCCCGCTGCAGCGCATCGCAGAATAGCGAGATGAGCTTCGGCGCGAAGTCATAAGCCGCCTCCGGCCAGCGGCGGTAGGGACGTGTCTCGGCGATCCTGCCGTCGGGCCCGGGAGCCGCGGGCGGCAGCGGCCGGCCGGTGACCAAGACATCGAGATGGTTCAGATAGTGGTTCACCTCGTTGAACGCCGCCGGATCGAGAGCGCCGCGGCACAGGGTTGAGGTCGAGCCGGGGTCCCCGTCGCGCAGGATCCGCAGGGTGCCCAGGAAATCCTGGGTGCTGCCCTGCATGTCGACGTATGCGACCTGCCATCCGCGCAGCTTGCAGCCTGCGAGGCAATAGAAGAGCAGGGACGACTTGCCCACCTCACTCTCGCCCGAGAGTACCAGGAGGTCGCGGTAGGGCGATTCCGCGTCGCACGGGTCCTGATCGATCGGGTCGATGCCGAAACACAATCGACGCCGTTGCGACTGGCGGTCGACGAAGTCCCGGATGCGCGCGAACTCGGGTATTTTCGGGACCTGGATCCGCAGCGACGGCGCAATGAGCTGCATGGGCAAGACCTGCTCGGGCTGCGCTCGCAGCGAGAGCTGCGGCAGCGCCCAGTCCCGGCGATCGGTGCTGCCCTGCGCCGTCCGGCTGCGCGCACGGGCGAGAGCCACGTCGACCGGCTCCCCCTTCACCAGGTCATGGTAGAACGGTCCGCTCAGGCTTGCCGCCGCGCTGCCGCGGATGTCTGCCTGCATCCCCAGGACCGCCGGGACCGCGCGCTCGGCGAAGGCCTGCGTCACCGCCCAGGTCTGCCCCTGGCCGTCGAGGGCGCTCGAGCGGCAGGCGTTGACGAACACCAGGCGGGGCGACCAGTCGGTGAGCAGCAGGCTGATGTCGTCGGCCGACAGGTACCAGGTAGGATCTGTGAATTTCAGGCAGGGACCCTTTGCCGGGTCTTCGACGCAGTGTCCAATGAAGTGAAACACGTGTGGTTTGAAGGCTTCGATCTCGCGCCTGAGCTCCAGGAGCGGCAACTGCCGGAAGAGCACCAGCTCGACCAGGCGGCCCGCCGACAGCAGGGCTCTTTGAATGCCTGCGATCTCGGCTTCGGCTTCGACCGCAGGATCCTCGGGCACGCTCCCCACTGCCACCAGGACGCGCAATGGCCACTTGAGGGGCGCCTGCTCCTGCGCGGCGTCCAGTCGACCGCGAGCGATCGGCCTATCGGGTTGGGCAAACAATAATTGCAGCCCCTCCCTCATCAGCTCGAAGGGGAGGAGCGCGAGCGTGGCGTCGCGGACGTCGAGCACGGTCCGCAGCGCCGCCGCGCCCGCCGGGGCCGAGCGCAGGCGCCACCATTGCTCGCCGGCCCCGGTCGAGGTCAGCCAGGACCAGAGCAGCTCGCCGATCTCTCGAAAGCGTTCCGACTTCCGTTCCTCCCCGAGCAGGAAGGAGCGAATTTCGTCCAGCTTCGTGTCTGCCATCGGCGGCAGCAAGCTCGCGCCGGGAAGGGCGCCGGCCGCCGGCAGCTGCTCGCCGCCCACGGAGAGCGAGACCGGGTAGCCCTCGCCCGCCAGCGGATCGATTCTGAGTATGGCCGTGCGCATGCCAAGCCGGGCCCGTCGCCGACACTCGCCTCGCATACGGCGGCGATCGTCTGCGGTCGGGCCAAAGCCCTTGCTCGATTGAGAAGAGCATACCAAGGCCAGGTGCGCGGAGCCAGGACCGGGCCGACCGAGGTCGCCGATCCGCTCGCGACCCGGCCGCGCGGTTGCCCTGGTGCTTGACTTCGCTCACTCTCCAAGGTAAGAACGCAAGCATCCGTTGGCACGGGAGGTCTGATGGCCAGGC
>DATKFK010000773.1:0-2707 GCA_035544375.1 Thermoanaerobaculia bacterium | reverse complement strand
GTGAGCATCGACCGCGGCAAACCGGGCGAGGGACGTGTGCAGACCGCGCCGGCCAGTGTCCGGCAAGTTCGCCAGGGCGACAATCCATGGTACGAGGTGGTCTTGATCGAGGGCCGCAACCGCGAGCTGCGCAAAATGTTTGAGGAGATCGGTCATTTCGTGGAGAAGATCCGGCGGGTGGGATATGGGCCGCTGGTGCTCGACCAGGAGCCCGGCCAGTTCCGCGAGTTGAGGCCTGAGGAACTGGCGGTCCTGCGACTGGCAGCGGACGGAAAGTGGCGCAAGCCTAAAGCCAGGGTGGCAGGCCGCCGCGACCTCGCCAATCGAGAGCTGCCGACCGTGCTGCCGAAGCCGAGCCGTCCGCCAAGGCTGGCACAACCACTTGAGCCTCGCCCGGCAGAGGCAGGCCCATCCCGACCCTACCCGCCGAAGAAACCCTTTGACCGCTCAGGCGATCGGGAACAGTCCCGGCCATTCCGTCCCACCCGGCCACCTGCAGAGGGATTTGGGCCGGCTCGGGGACGCCCCGCCGCGACAGGGGGGGAAAGATTCGGCGCGGCGAAGCCCGCTGCGGGCAAGTTCGCTCCGCGGCCTGAGGGTGGAGCCAGGGGTCCGGCGAAGTTCGGCGCCGGGCGCCCAGCCTGGAAGAAGGACGACCGGGGCCCGCGTCCTGCTCCGCAATTCGGCTCGAACGCATCAGGCGAAGACCGCCGGGGCGCGTATCGCGACAGGGAAAGCACATCGCGCCCTGCCCCAGGTGGCCGGGGATCGGCCCGCCCAGGCCGCACCGGCGGCGGCAGCGCGTTTGCCGCCAAGCCGGCATGGAATAAGACCGGCGGGAGTGGCGGGCAAAGGTTCGACCGGAGTGGAACCGATAGCCGGACGGCCAGCCGTCCCAGGTTCGATACTCCCAGACTCGACACTCCCAGATTCGGTACTCCCCGACCGGCTCCGTCACGAGCTGCTCAGTTCAGGCCAGAGGATTCGCGCGCGCAAAAGCCGCGATTTGACCAGACTGGCGGCGCCCGGCCCACAGGGTTCGGTCGAACCGGCCCCCGCCCCTCCTCTCCTGCCCGTCCGCCCCGCGGCGAAGGCATGGCTCGCCCATTCACAACCAGCACGGGCAAACCTCGTGCCGGCGGAGCGCGGCCCAGCAGCAAGCCCGGCAGCAAGTCCGGTAAGCCTGCTGGACGCTCGTACTCGGGACCGCGTTCGGAAGGCTCTTCCGGACCTCGGCCGGCCGGAAAATCCGGCTGGAAGCCGAAGTCCAACTTTGGCGCAAACCGGCCTGCATCCGGCGGTAAACGCCCGCAGTCGAAGGGCGCCCCGCGCAGTTCCGGCAGCCGGTCGGGACCGCGTCCAGGAAGGAATCGGCCTTGAAGCGACAGGCTTCTCGCAGCGCGCCTGTCTTACAATCGAAGTATGAGTTTCCCTGAAAACCGCATGCGGCGGCTGCGTCGGTCGGACTCTCTCCGCGCCCTGGTCCGCGAGACTTCCCTCGACCCCGGCGACCTGATCTACCCGCTCTTCATCTGTCCCGGTGAAGGGGTGAAGAAAGCCGTGGGGTCTATGCCCGGCGTCTTCAACCTCTCCACCGATGAAGCCGTGCGCGAGGCCGAAGAGGCTGCCAGCCTGGGGCTTGGGGGCCTGCTGCTCTTCGGCCTGCCCGCATCGAAAGACGAAACTGGCACCGGCGCCTATGACGACGACGGCATCGTGCAGCAGGGTCTGCGCGCGTTGAAGCAATCCAGCGCGGCCAAAAAGCTGGTCCTCATTGCCGATGTCTGCCTATGCGAATACACCAGCCACGGACACTGCGGCATGATCGTTGAGACCCGCGACGGGTGGGAAGTGGAGAACGATACGTCCCTCGACCTGCTGAGCCGCACCGCCGCCAGCCTGGCTCGTGCCGGAGCCGACATCGTAGCCCCCAGCGACATGATGGACGGACGCGTCGCCGCCATCCGGCGCACCCTCGATGACGACGACCGCACCGAGACTCCGATCCTGAGCTACGCCTCGAAATTCGCCTCCGCGTTTTACGGTCCCTTCCGCGAGGCGGCCGGCTCCGCACCCCAGTTCGGCGACCGCAAGACCTACCAGATGGATGGCGCCAACCTTCGCGAAGCCATGCGCGAGATCGACCTCGATATTGCTGAAGGCGCCGACATGATCCTCATGAAGCCCGCCATGCCTTATCTCGACGTGGTGCGCGCCGCCCGCGAGCGCGTCGATGTGCCCATCGGCGCTTACCAGGTCTCCGGGGAGTACTCCATGCTCCATGCGGCATTTGAGAAGGGCTGGCTTGACCGCGACCGCGCCATGCTCGAGTCGCTCCTCGGCATTCGCCGCGCCGGCGCCGACTTCATCGTCACCTACTACGCTAAGGACGCTGCCAAACTCTTGTAGTGTCCTGTCCCGCTCAAGAGCTAGCCATCGCGTTTTGAAAGGGCACAACTTTCAGTCGTGCCGTAAAGGCTTTAAAATAAACGCGGCTTTAGCCGCTGAGGGATGTCTTCGCGAGTACAAAGTCGTGAAGATTAACAAGGGACACCACAGTAGTTCGCTCCCGCAATGCAGGCCATCACACAGCAGGGCCACGTTTCCTGAAGACTGCTTTCAATTCGCGTCGCCAGTGCTCGCTCAGTGCGATGAGTTCCCACTCGACCTGCGGCGAAAGATAGCGTAGCACCGGCTCATTGGCAGG
>DATKFK010000772.1:0-4243 GCA_035544375.1 Thermoanaerobaculia bacterium | reverse complement strand
GACCGAGGCGGTGACCGGACGCGCCACGCACCAGGTCGTGGGCGGCCCCGACGGGCTGCCGGACTCGCTCTTCCCGCGCCTGGTGCTGACCACCGGCGTCACCGCCGCGCCGGTCGTCGAGGCTTACGTGACGCTGCCGGCACGGCCCGGCATCCCGGCACGGCCCGGCATCCCGGCGCGGCCCGGCAGCCCGGCACGGACGCTGCACGTGCTGGGGATCGACCCGTTCTCGGAAGGCGGGCTGCGGCCCCACCTCGGAGCCGGCGGCGCCGATCTCTCGGCGCTGCTGCTGCGCTCCGGCACCTGCCTGCTGGCGGCCCCGACCGCCGCCGAGCTGGGTCTGCGCGCCGGCGACCGCTTCACGGTGCGGGTGGCCGGCGCCCCGCGGACGCTCGAGCTGGCCGGCACTCTCTGGCCCGGGAGCGGCGGCGCCGACGCCGGCAGCGACGCCCTCGCCGACCTGCTGGTGATGGACGTCGCCGCCGCCCAGGAGCTGCTCGGCCGGCAGGGCCGGCTCGACCGCATCGATCTGCGGCTCGCCGCGGCGCCGGCGGGCGTGCCGGGCCACCCCGGCCCGGCCTCGCGGGACGACATCGCCACGCTGTTGCCGCCAGGCGCTCAGCTGCTGCCGGCGTCGGGGAGCGGCCGTGACGCGCTGGCGATGACCCGCGCCTTCCGCATCAATCTCACCGCCCTGTCGCTCCTCGCCCTGCTCTGCGGCGCCTTCCTGATCTACAACACCATGACCTTCGCCGTGGTCCAGCGCCGCCCGCTGCTCGGCACCTTGCGCGCCCTCGGCGTCACCCGCGGCCAGGTCCTGGCGCTGGTCCTGGGCGAAGCCACCGCCATGGCGGTCGCCGGCACCGCCGCCGGGCTGGCGGGCGGCGTGCTGCTGGGGCGGGGCCTGCTGCGGCTGGTCGTCCGCACCATCAACGACCTCTACTTCGCGGTCTCGGTCGGCGGCCTGGCCCTGTCCCCGGCGAGCTTCCTCGCGGGCGCGGCCATCGGCATCGGCGCCACCCTCCTGGCCGCCCTGGCGCCGGCCCTGGAAGCGACGCTGACGCCGCCGCGCGCCGTGCTCAGCCGCTCGCTGCTCGAGGCCCGCCTGCGGCGCGCGCTGCCCCGCGCCACCGCCCTGGGCGCAGCCCTGCTGCTGCTCGGCGGCGGGCTGCTGGCGCTGCCGGTGGGGGCCGGCGGCGGCCTGGCCCTGGGGTTCGCCGGGCTCGGCGCGGCGATCGTCGGCTGCGCGCTGCTGGCGCCGGCCGCCACGGTCGGCCTCATGCGGCTGCTGCGGCCCGCGCTCGGGGCGCTGCTCGGGGTGCGCGGCCGGATGGCCGCGGGAGGCGTCGTCGCCTCCCTGTCGCGCACCGCCGTGGCGATCGCGGCGCTGATGGTCGCGGTCTCGGTCACGGTGGGCATCGGGGTGATGATCGACAGCTTCCGCCACACCGTCGTCGCCTGGCTTCACGAGTCGCTGCAGGCCGACCTCTACGTTTCCGCGCCGGCCGGATATGGCGGCTTCGGCGGCGCGCCCATCGCTCCCGATCTCGCCCGCCGCGCCGCCGCCGTGCCCGGCGTCGCGGCGGTGCACGCGCTGCGGCGCGTCGAGCTGCGCTCGGCGGCCGGGCCGATCCGGCTCCTCGCCATCGACGCCGAGCGGCGGCGTTTCCGCGGTTTCCAGCTCCTCGCGGGCGACGCCGGCGACGTCTGGCGCCGCGTCGGCGCCGGCGACGAAGCCATGGTGTCGGAGCCCTTCGCGCGCCGCTTCGGAGTGCGCCCCGGCGGCGAGGTGCGCCTGCCCACCGCCTCCGGCGAGCGCGCCTTCCGCGTCGCCGGGGTGTTCTACGACTACGCTTCCGACCTGGGCCTGGTGCTGATCAGCCGCCGCACCTACCTGCGCTTCTGGCACGACCCCCAGCTGTCCGGCTTCTCGATCGACCTCGTCCCCCCCGCCGCCGGCCCGGATCGCGCCGCGGCCCGCACCCTCCGCCTGCTGCGCCAGGCGCTCGGCGGGGAGCAACCGCTGGTCATCCGCGGCAACCGCGAGCTCCTGCGCCTGTCGCTCGAAATCTTCGACCGCACCTTCCTGATCACCGGCGTGCTGCGCCTGCTGGCCGGGCTGGTGGCCGCCCTCGGCGTGCTCTCGGCGCTCACCGCCCTGCAGCTCGAGCGCGGCCGCGAGATCGGCGTGCTGCGCGCCGCCGGCCTGACTCCCGGCCAGGTCTGGCAGCTGGTCACCGCCCAGACCGGCCTCATGGGCCTTGCCGCCGGCCTGCTTTCACTGCCCGTCGGCCTCGCGGTGTCCGCCATCATGGTCTACATCATCAACCGCCGCTCTTTCGGCTGGACCATCCATCTCCAGGTTGCCCCCGCCGTGCTGCTGGAAGCCCTGTTGCTCGCCCTGGGGACCGCCCTCGCGGCCGGCTGCTACCCTGCTTGGCGGATGGCCCGCACCAGCCCGGCGCTGGCCCTGCGCGAGGAGTGACCGGCCTGCGCCTGCCACGGGTCTTCGGGGTGCTGGCGCTCATCGTAGGGGCCGGCGGCCTCGTGGCGCTGCTGGTGTCCGGCGCCTGGCGCCTCGGCCGGGCGCCCGCGCCCGCCGGCGCCCTGCCGGCCGCCCCGCTCCGCGTGGCCGCCGCTCTCGCCGCCCCGGATACGCGGGGCTTCGCGCGCGCCCTGGCGCCCCGGCCCTTCGTCTTCCCTGCCGACCACGGCCCCCATCCGGACTACCGCACCGAGTGGTGGTATTACACCGGCAACCTCGCGGCGAGCGACGGCCGCCGGTTCGGCTTCCAGCTCACCTTCTTCCGCACCGCCCTCGCGCCGCCGCCGGCCTCTCCACCAGCGCCGTCCGTGCCGGTTTCAGCATCGTCGCTCGCGCCGCCGCCACCGGTCTCCCCACGCGCGCCGTCCGTGCCGGATTCAGCGTCGTCGCCGGCGCCGCCCTCCCGGCCAGCCGCCGCCGGCGGCCGGACCTCCGCCTGGGCGGCGCGGCAGGTCTGGTTCGCCCATCTTGCCGTCACCGACGCCGCCGGACGCCGCTTCCTGGCCTGCGAGCGCTGGGAGCGCCAGGCGCTGGGCCTGGCCGGCGCCCGCGCCTCGCCCTTCCGCGTCTGGGTGGGTCCCTGGTCCGCCGCCGCCGCCGGGCCGGAGGCCGCCGGCACCCCGCCGATGCGGCTCACCGCGTCCTCCGGCGACGCTGCCGTCGACCTGGTGCTGGCGACGGACCTGCCGCCGGTGGCGCAGGGCGACCGCGGCCTCTCGGCGAAGAGCGGCGAGGCCGGCAACGCCTCCTACTACTACTCGCTGCCGCGCCTCACCGCCGCCGGCACCCTGCGTCTCGGCGCCGAGCGTATCGCCGTGCGCGGCGCGGCCTGGATGGATCGCGAGTGGAGCACCAGCGCCCTGGCCGCGGGCGAGGTGGGCTGGGATTGGTTCGCGCTGCAGCTCGACGACGGTTGGGAGCTGATGATCTATCGCCTGCGCCGTTCGCCGGGGGTGGCCACGGCGGCTGCTTCCGCGCCCCCGGCCGCACCGGCGCCCGCCGCCCCCCCGGCGCCGCCTGCCGCCACCGGCATCGCCGATCCTGCCAGCCTGGTCACCTTGATCGCGCCGGACGGCCGCACCTACCGCTTCCCGCTCACCGCGATGCGCTTCACCGTGACCGGCGCCTGGACCAGCCCGGCAAGCCATGTCCGCTATCCGGCCGGCTGGCGCCTGACGCTTCCCGCCGCCGGCCCCGCGGCTTTCGATCTGGCGGTGCAACCGCTGATCGCCGACCAGGAGCTGCGCCTGTCGCTCCGCTACTGGGAGGGCGCGGTGACCGCCCGCGGCACGCACGGCGACCGCCCGGTGACGGCGCGCGGCTACGTCGAGCTGACGGGCTACGGCGAGGCCGCCGCACCGCCGGCCAGACCCGCCCGGCTGGCGCACCCGGTCCCCGCCCCCGCGCCCACCGCACCGGCAGGCACGAGCGGGGCGCGCTCCCAACCGTTACACTAGGCACCCGAAAGGGAGCCGCGCCGGGCCTGCTCGAACGAGCCGGTCCCGGCCGCCACCCGCGCACAGGAGGAGAGGACGCATGTCGACCCCCATCGCCCCCGGCGGCAGGCCCATTCGTTTCGCCGTGCCCGCCGATGCCGCCGATGCCGCCGTGCCCGGCGATGCCGCCACGCACGCCGTTGCCGCCACGCACGCCGTCCCAGCCACGCACGCCGTCCCAGCCACGCACGCCGTCCCAGCC
>DATKFK010000771.1:0-7198 GCA_035544375.1 Thermoanaerobaculia bacterium | reverse complement strand
TTCTCTGTGTTCCCGACAGCTGGTGCAGAGCGGAGATCCAGGACAACTTTAGGGATTCGGAGCACCATCGCTTCTTCCTGGATTCCCGGACTATGGCGGGCGGTATGGATAGCGATCCGCACGACGGGATCGAGAATGCCGAACTGTTGTTCTATGCGGGCCACGGAACGCCGACATCCCTAAAGGCGTGGGACAACCACGATGTCGACTTGAGTAGCATTTCCCCGGGCGATCAGCGCGCACGGTACTGGTGGATGCTGAGCTGCCACGTGATGGCTCACGGACCGACCTGTTCGATACCGACACCGGCCAAGCCGATCCCCACATGCGGCGTGCCGCCCGGACCAGACGCGGACTTCCTGGCACCGGAGAAATTCGCGAAAGACGACTTCAATGCCTTCGCCATCTGGGGTACCTCGATTGCCGGAGTCCAAAACTCCTCGCGGGTGCCGCTGAACGCCAGCCTGCGGATGGCCTGCGGAGGTTCCACGGTGGTGGGCGGCTACTTCTCGATGCCCACGACGCCCATCTGGCACTACAAGCTGATGACGCAGCTGCAGGTTGCCGACTCCTTCCTCCTAGGCCTCGGGAGAGGCTATCGCGTGCCTCTCTGCATGACGCGGGGCCGAGCCAAGCGGGAGGACACCCCGCTCTACGACCAGGAGTTCACGCGCGAGCGGAACCCGGCGCCCGATGGCGACCATCTGTTCATGGAATACCCTGTCCACCTGGCGCCTTCGCAGGCGGAAAAGGCAGCTCTCGACAACTTGGGCAACTTCGCCGGCGATCATCCGCCCCCCGGAAGTTTGCAGGCACCGCCTCCGCGGGTCTTTCCGGTGCTCGAGCTGGTGCCGACGCCACTGCCGAGCAAGTTCGAGGCAGCTCGACGGTCGAAGTTCCTTTCGCAACTGCCTTACGGCTACCTTGGCGTGAGCGCCGATCTCCTCTTCGGGCCTGGCGCCGGACTGGCGGCCAACGGCACGAAGCTCCTGCCCGATTGGCTGCGCGCGCGCAACCAAGACGTATGCGTCAGGTTCCAGCAGCGGAGCGGTGCCGTGACCCTGGCCTGGGTGCCTCGGGACTTCCATGCCGACAGCGGCGTGCGCGAGCGCCTGCTGACCGGCCCGGACCTCATCTCCCTGGTTACGACCGAGGGCCTTGCCGGCGAGCAGTTGATCGGGCCTACCCCAGGGGTCAAGGATGTGAAGCGCCTGAAACCATCGGTCGAGGTCATCGAGATGATGGTCGACGGAGCGGTGACCACCAAGGCAATATCGCGTGACTTGTCGCCCGCCGATATCGACCATCACGAGAAATGCCTTTATATTAGAATCGGTCCTTGGCTCCTGGTTCAGGGGACGCCGGTGCCGGTGTTCGATGAAGGGAGCGAATGGCTTCTGGCCGGCTGCCCGGGCGCCCAGGGCCGCGAGATGGGCACGCCGCCGGAAACCAGGGATACCTGCCGGAGGACCGTGCCCGCCCAGCTCAACCTGAGCTGGGTTGGCCGTCAGGTGGCCGGAGAGGAACAGGTGGAGGTGGTGAGCATCGTCGATGCGCAAGTGGAAGCCTTGGCGAGGCTCGGCCGGCGCAAGGACGATTTCGAGGAGCCTTCCTACCGTTGGGGATACAAGGCAGCCCCGGTCCATTGCACGCAGAGCCGGATGTACCTGGTTTATCGCTTTGATTTCCGGCCGAAGGACACCGGGGATCTTCCGGTCACCATCGAAGTCCCGGCGCAGCGGCCGCCTGCCGGAAAGCGGATCGACCAGGAATGGATCTGCGACGGAGAAGTGCCGAATGAGACACCGCCCGGATAGGGCGCCTGAAGGGAACGTCGCCGGCTGGGACCTGGCGAGCGGCGGCCAAGAGGGAGGATGCGCCGTGCGATAGGATGCCAGCAGAAGGATGATCCCAGCCAGCGATCCCCGGACCCCGTCCGCCGCCGTTCCCGGACCGCCCGCGTCCAGGCACGCCTGGAGCCAGCACTGGACCATCGACTCGTCGGCGATGGCGGTCTTCTTGCGCGGCCGCGCGTGGCGCTCGAGATAGAGCGCTGCAAGCTGGGTGACGGTCGGAGCGCGGAGAGCGCGGTGTCGCTCCTCGGCCGGGTCCTCGCCGCGGGCCGCGGCACCACTGTATCGCTGCGGCTCAGCCACCATGTCACCGCCGGCACCTTCATCTGGGACGACGTGATGTTCGCGCGCGACGACGCGCAGCGGTGCATCGACATCCGCCACTACATCGAGCAGACGACCCCGGGGTTCCGGCTTTGCTTCGATGCGCAGGGAATGCTCTGCCAGGACGGGATCAAGACCGTCGGCAAGGAGTACCTCCGTGAGCAGGCCGGTCTCAGCGGCGGCGTCTACGCTGCCCAGGGGTATGACTACGTCTCGCACACCCTGGCTTCCCGCGCCATGCAGGGGGTACAAAAGACCTGGGACAACGTGAACGGCTGGCGGTGCTTCGCAAACACCGACGAGCAGTGTGGCGCCGCCCGCGTTAGCCCGGGACAGAACGCGCAGTTTCCAGCTTATGGTTTCGAGCAATCGCTGACCCTGCCGATCCTCACCACCACTATCTCAAACAACGCGCGGACCGCCGGCGCCGCGCTGATCCATGACTGGCAACGCGTCGCCATACGGACGCTCAATCCGGCGACGGTGCAATCGACGAGTTTGATCTTCAACGCCTATCATCGGCAGTGGGCCTTCGTGCTGTCCTCTTACAACTTCCAGGGCAGCATCGGGACGCAGAGCAATGTCTTGGTGCTGGAAGACGAGTCGATCGGCGCCACGGTCTTTCCTTACGGCTTCGGCGGCGGTGCCAGGTTGGAGCGCTACATGTACGTGCGGGGACTCGGTGCCACCTATGCCGAAGGCGAAGACAACGCGGCCTGCATGCAAACGGCCAACGCCATGAACTGTAGCGGCATCTACACGACCGCAGACCCGGGACCGACCCCGATCCCCTATCTGATCAGTGGCGACCTGCCGATCCAGAACCCGCTGGACCCGCTCAACACCGGCGCCGACACGTTCAACGTCGTCGATTGGTGGTGAGCCGGTCGGGCGGCGCGTCCGCCAGCGGGGCGAGGTTGGTCACGCCCGTCCGCTCTAGGTCGAGTCTCTGGATGCCGTGGCGTTTGGCCAGCGGGCCCTGGATCTCTTGGTGAGAGCGTTGCTAAGGCGTCCGCAGGAGCGCGGTCACCGCCGGGCCGCATTGCGCGTAGTGGCGGGCGTTCCAGGTGTAGATTACCTGGGCTTCGGCCTTCGTCGCGCAGGCCGCGAGCAGGGCGTCGTAGATAGCTCCCCCGACAATGCCCAAAGCACCTGAAGATTCCAATGCCCCGGCGTACTCCTCGCCGTCCAATGCGACGATCGCAAGCCGCTCTCGGATGTTGCCGATGAACAGCATTGCCTGCTCACCACTGATCCGATGCCGCCCGGGCATCCTGGTCAGCGTGGAATAGACCTCGGCGAGGGTGTGTGCGCCACAGCAACCGGTGTGCCTTTGGTATTGGGTGAACCGTGTCAGGCTGGCCTGGTGGTGGGTGTGATCCCCATAGAACACCGGCACCAGAACCGACGTGTCGAAGAAAGCTCTCATCCGTCCCCGCCCAGATTGGTGAGGTCGCGCTCTTTGCGGAGTTGCTGGATGACCTCATCCGTGGCTGCGGCCGACAGTGGTTGTCCGGTGCGAAACACCCAGACTCCCTGCTCCATGGCGAGGGGCCCGGTTCCACGGACGGGGCGCAAGGTGATCTGCTCGCCGCTGGTCTCGATCTCCAAGGCATCGCCGGGCTCCAGGCGCAGTTCCTGCCGCAGGGGCTTTGGGATGACGATGCGGCCTGCCTTATCCATGGTAAGACGATTGCTCATGGTGCCATTATTCTTTGGGTCGACCCACTTGTCAATGCCATTTTAGATGGGACGGATCGCTCGAGAAGGCAACTCCTGCCTCCTTGACCCATTGCGCCGGGGTGAAGGCCTTGTAGACGACCTCTCCCCTCCGCCACGGCCGTGGCCTCCTCTTGCGCGGCAAGGACCTGTTACTGCTCGGCGAGATGCACGGCACGGCGGAGAGTCCAGCATTCGCCGATTGTGCCGTCCATCGAGCGCTGGACGCCGGACGGTCGGTGACCGCCGCCATCGAGATCCCGCTCGAGGAGGAGCCCGCCGTTCAGGGGCCAGGCACGCCCGCGCAGGCTGCCGGCGAGGAAGGGGGCGACAAGAGCCGAGCATCGTGTCCGCCAGCCAGCGCCGTAACAGGCGAGAAGGTCGATATCCGAGCGCAGCGGGCTGTGGGGGCCGAACAGCTTCATCAAGCAGCGGCGATCAGGTCGCCCAGATACCCGGCCAGGCGCCGGATGCCCGCGCTGAATCCTTCGCCGTCCGGCAGGAGCGAGAGCACGAGGAACCCGTCGGCCGGGAAGTCGAAGAAGTACCCGGGATGGACGAGGACGCCGGCGTGGCGCAGGGCGCCGAGCACCAGCTCCTCGTCGGCGGCCAGGCGGGGGAGCCGGAGCACCGCGGACCAGCCGCCTTCGGGCCTGTAGACGTCGACCGCCGGCAGTCCCTGGAAGGCGCCTTCGAGCACCGCGAGGTTGTGGCGCAGGCGCCCGAGGATCGCGGCGCGAATCCGCGGCGCCATCGCCAGCACGGCGCCAAG
Organism: Thermoanaerobaculia bacterium; assembly: GCA_035544375.1. Classification (GTDB taxonomy): domain Bacteria; phylum Acidobacteriota; class Thermoanaerobaculia; order Multivoradales; family UBA5704; genus JASLEW01. Next base: position 2,530 of record DATKFK010000771.1, on the reverse strand, counting down.
CGCCCGCTGCACGGGAGTGGACACCGACAGATAGGCGTCGGCGACACGCTCCAGCGCGGCGACGAGCCGCCGTTTCTCCTCGGCCGGCCCGCCGACCCTGATCCAGCCCAGCTTCCATCCCGGCAGCCCGGCGCTCTTCGACAGGCCACCCAAGGAAAAAGCCACGGTCTCGTCCCGCGCCGCCGCCGCACCCGCCCGCCCCGGCGCCTCGCCGGCGAGCGCATAGCCGGCGAAGACCTCGTCGCAGATCCAGGGCAGGCGCCTGCCCGCGCACAGCGCCACGACCGCATCCTGCTCGGCCTTGGTGAGGAACGTGCCGGTGGGGTTGCCGGGATGGACGAGCGCGAGCAACCGGGTGCGCGGCGTCAGCGCGCGCTCGATCTCTCCGGCGTCGAGCGCAAACCTCGGTCCCGGCTCCAGGCGGAAGCTCCTCAGAGCCAAGCCGTCCAGCGGCGCCAGCTCGTCGAGCAGCGGGTAGGCGGGGGCCGCCGCCAGCACCTCGTCCCCCGGATCGCCGAAGAGCTTGAACAGAAAGGAGTAGGCCTCGCTGGTCGAGGCCGTCAGCACCAGGTCGTCCGGCTCGACGTCGTCGCCCGGCGTGCCGAGGGCGGCGGCGAGCGCCTGGCGCGCCTCCGGGAGGCCCAGGGGGTGGGGCGGGTAGTCGATCGAGGCGGCGGCCCGGCCCAGGATCTCGGCCAGCTCGGCTTCCGGATAGGCGAGGCCGACCCGCGTGGGATTGCTCTCGGTGAGGTCGATCGTCGTCAGCCCGCGGGCCTGCCGCGCCGCCATCTCGGCGGCCAGGGAGTTGCACGCCTGCTCCCAGCGCAAGCGCCCGGAGAGAGAACCACTCCGCGAATTCATTCGCCAAGCCTACCTCGTGGCCCCTCGTGGCCTTCGGCGAGATCGGTAACCCCTTCCTGCCTCGCGCTGTACTCAGGGCAACGGCGCGAGGTAGGCGCTCCGTGACGGCTCCGTGACGCGGGAGGAGATTGCGCCATGCCGAGAGTGTTCGAGACGGTGATACAGGACCTGCGCCTGAGCTTCCGCATGCTTGCCAAGAACCCCGGGTTCACGACCGTAACCGCCCTGACCCTGGCGTTCGGCATCGGCTCGAACACCGCAATCTTCAGCGTCGTCAAGGCGGTCCTGCTCGACGGCCTGCCCTATCCACATCCGGAGAGCCTGGTGCGAATCATCGAGCACTCCAAGCAGACCGGCGACATGATGGTTTCATGGCCGGACTACCTCGATTGGCGGCAGCAGAACCAGACCTTCGCCGAGCTGGCGGCCTACCATTTCGACGACTACAACCTGACCGGGGTGGAGGAGCCGGTGCGCCTGCACGGCATGCAGGCGACGGCGGGGTTCTTTGGCTTGACCGGCGCGGTGCCTCCCGTGGGCCGCGCGTTCACGGCGGCGGAGGACCGGCCCGGCGGCAGCCCGGTCGCGCTGCTCGCCGACGGGCTGTGGCGCAACCGCTTCGGCGGCGACCCCCGGATCCTGGGCAGGACACTGCTCCTGAACGGCGTGAGCACCACGGTGATCGGCGTGCTGCCACGGAGCTTCTGGCTGCCGCAGCCGGTCGACGTGGTGGTGCCTTTGGCGCCGATCACCGACAACGCCGACTGGACGGACCGCAGCAACCACAACGGATTGAGAGCGATGGCGCGCCTGAAGCCGGGGATCTCGCTCGCCCGTGCCGGCGCCGACCTCGACACCATCCAGCGCCGCCTCGAGCGCCAGTACCCGAAGTCGAACTCCGGCGAGACGGCCACGGTCAGGACCTGCTACGACGTGATCGTCGAGGACGCGCGGCCGACCCTCCTGGTGTTGCTCGCGGCGGTGGGCTTCGTGCTGCTGACCGCCTGCGCCAATGTCGCCAACCTGCTGCTGGCGCGCGCCTCGGCGCGGCAAAAGGAGATGGCGGTCCGCGCGGCCCTGGGCTCCGGCCGCCGGCGGCTGGTCCAGCAGGCCTTGATCGAGAGCATCGTGCTGTCGGCGCTCGGCGGCACCCTGGGCCTGCTGCTGGCGACTGCCGGCATCCGGCCGCTGCTGGCGTTGGCGCCGCCGGACACCCCACGCCTGCACCATGCCCATCTCGACCTCGTGGTGCTGGCATTTGCCTCCGGGATCTCCATCCTGGCCGGCCTCGCATTCGGCGTCGTTCCCGCCCTGCAGACGTCCCGCCCCGACCTGGTCGACTCGCTCAAGCAGGCGGCGCGCGGCGCCAGCGCCAGCCGGTCGCGGGCGCGCCTGCGGAGCGCGGTGCTGGTGGCGGAGGTCGCGCTGGCGCTGGTGTTGGTGACGGGGGCGGGGCTCATGGTCCGCAGCGTCGTGCGGGCGCGGCAGGTCCCCGCCGGGTTCGAGCCTGGACGCCTGCTGACCTTCGGGATCAGGCTGCCGGATGCCAGGTATCCGAGCTCCGAGCGCCAGATGCGCTTCTGGCAGCAGGCCCTCGAACGGATCGCTGCCCTCCCGGGCGTCCAATCCGCCGCCACCGTCCGCTGCCTGCCGATGGCGGGCAGTTGCT
>DATKFK010000770.1:0-7842 GCA_035544375.1 Thermoanaerobaculia bacterium | reverse complement strand
GATTCCGACGCGGTGTGCTTCGGATCCTCCGCGGCCGGCCGCGGGCCGAATCCGCGGCCGCTGCGAGAGGGTCGGAGAACCGATGGGCGCACCCAAGGACGATGAAGGAGGCGAGAACGGCCCTGGCGGCGGCGAGCCGGTCGTGCTGCCGATCACCGACGTGCTCGACCTGCACAGCTTCCTCCCGTCCGAGGTCGCGGACGTGGTGCGCGAGTACCTGGACGCGGCCTATGCCAAGGGCCTCCGCAGCCTGCGCATCATCCATGGACGCGGCACCGGCACGCAGCGACGGACCGTCCGGGTCCTGCTCGAAAGAGATGCCCGCGTCACGGCCTACGGCGACGCGCCTGCAGCAGCCGGCGGCTGGGGCGCAACCTGGGTGCAGCTGCGCTGAAGGGTCCTGGAGATCCTGGCGATCCTGGCGATTTTGACGATCCTGGCGGCAGGGGCACCTGGCCTCGTCAGTGGAAGAGCTTGAGGAACACCAGGTACAGCACGAAGCCGTGATCGGGGCCCGCGACCGGCAGACCGACGTCGAGCGTCACCAGGGTCTGCCAGGGCCCCATGAGGCTGCCGGCCACGCCGGTGCCGGCCAGCAGGGTGTTGTGGAGCCCGGTCTCCTTGTCGGTGGCGATCGCGGCGTCGGCCAGGGCATCGATGCGGAAGACGTCGCCGAAGTCGAACCCATAGCTCAGGTGGCTCAAGTACGCTTCGCTGGCCCGCACCGCGTTGCTGCGGTAACCGTGGATACGGGTGCCGCCGAAGAAGCCGAACTCGTACTTGCTGAAGCGGTCCAGGTGGTCGCCCGCGACGTAGTCGACCTCGGCGCCGACCTTCTGGAAGAAGGGCAGGTACCAGTTCTTGCTCGCGGTGAAGCTGTAGCGCGTGAAGTCGCGGTCGGCGGGGTTGTAATCGGGATTGCCCGGCTCCCCCCACGCATGCCAGCTCGAGCGCATGTTGTAGCTGTAATTGCCTGCCAGCGAGTAGCCGGCGCGGGAGAAGCTCAGGCGGCCCGCGACCGACTGCAGCAGGTTGTTGCTGGGCAGCACGAAGTCTTTCGCGGTGTTGCTGTTGCGGCTGTAGACCGAATCGAGCAGCCCGTACTCGATGCCGAGCTTCGCGAAATCGCCCAGCGGATGGCCGAGCTTGAGGGAGAAGGTGGCCGGACGGATCTTCAGCTCCTGGTCGACGACCTCCTTGCCGTTCTGGTAGAGGTCGTCGGTGAACGGCACGGCGATGGCGAAGAGATCGCCGCCGGCGTCGAAGCGGCTGCCGGCCAGCCGCGGCTGGGAGGCGCTGGCGACGAGGAGCGCCCCGGCGAAGAAGACGTTGAGCTGCTGGCCGGTGTCCTTGAAATCGAAGGTGAAGTAGTTGATCCCGCCCAGCGGCAGCGGATAGCTGAGCGAGTCGTCCACGAACAGGCCCGCCACCGCGAACAGCTTGCTCGGAGCGAAGCCCTGCTTGACGACCCGCGGGCCGGGGCCTTTCTTGACCAGGTAGCGCAATCCCTGGTCGGTGTCGCGCACCATGGTCACGTCGGTGTCCTGGACGCTCTTCTCGCGGGCCGCGAAGTCGGGGGGATTGACCTGGACGTTGGCGAGCTGCGTCTCCCGTTCGATCAGCAGCGGGTTGTCGAGCACCGAGAGGATCTGCTGCGCCACCAGGTGGAGAGGCAGCACGAAGCTGTCCTCCGCCCACGGCGCCGGCCGTCCCAGTGCGTCGATCGGCGAGTACTCGAGCGTCTCCTCGTTCGAGGTCACCTCGCCCTGCAGGCCGAGCTGCACCGCCCGGGTGCGCAGGCGGGCGCCGAGCGCCCGGTCGATCCACACCGTTCCCTGGTACAGGCGCCGGCGGCTGGCGCCGGGGCCCGCGGGAGCAAAATCGACCACCCAGGCGTCGCGGCCGCCGATCTTCTCGGTGCCGCGCAAACGGTAGCGGTACTCGCGGGTGAAGAGGATCTCGAGCGGCATCGCCGCCGCCTTCTCGGGCTGGATGAGCGGGATCTCGGGCAGCGTCTTGCCGCGCCACCGCACGCCGTTGACGTAGAACGTCTCCCAGGCCCAGTCGGCGCCCGCCTCGCGGCTCCAGAAGTAGGGGCCGGTCAGGGTCGCCTCGATGCTCGCGGCGCCGGCGTTGGGCTGGAAGCGCAGATGGGTGGTGTTGATCGCGGTGTAATCGTCCAGGCGGCGGTGCTGCGCCTCCTCGAAGACCTGCAGCCGCTTGAGGATCTCTTCGACCGTGATCTCGTGCTCCGAGGCCACGTTGAGCTTTTCGGCAACGCCCTGGCGCTCGGCGGCGGTGAGCCGCTCGATGCCGAGCACCAGCACCGGGCTGGGATCGGGGACCACGACGTCGAGGCCGGCATGAGGCGGTGGCGTGACCTGGGCGCTGGGCGGCGCGACCGGGCCGGCGGCGAACGGAAAGCGGATGGGTCGCCTCAGACCTGGGTCCGGGAAATGCAGCACCGCGGCAGGCGTTGCGGCTGCAGGTGTTTCGGGACCGGGCGTTCCGGGACCGGGCGTTCCGGGGGCGGGCGTCCCTGGAGATGCCTCCGGAGCGGTGCCTGCCGTCGTGGCGGCCCCTGGAAGCACGGAGATGACTCGCAGGCTCAGGTCCTTGCCGCGGACGAAGGTCCATGACTCGGCGGCGCCGGTGGGAGCGGAGCCGGCATCATAGGAGAGGTCGCCGGCGAATTCGCGCGCCAGCAGGGCGAGGGGATTGAGCACCGCGGCCGTTACCGGCGACGCGCCGGGGGTGCGGAACAGGGTCAGGTCGAAGCCGGCGGCGGCCTGGCGCGCGGCCTCGGCGAGCACGGCCCCCGCCGGCGCCGCCGGATAGGGGAGGGCATCCAGCGCGATCGGGCGGCCGGGATCGAGCTCGCGCACCTTCTGCGCGGCCGCTGCGAGCCGTGGAACGTCCGCCGGCTCGGCGGCGGCCAGTGCCACCAGGTCGACATAGGCGGCCACCTCGGCGGCATAGAACGCGGCGATCGCCGCCGGGTCGCCCGGCAGCGGCGTGGTGGCGACGTGGACGTTGGCCTGCGCCCCGCTCACCGCAACCGCCGCCCGCTTGAGCAGGAAGGCGTAGTCCGCGGCGGCGAAAGGCTGGCCGCCGGCGGCTGGCACGCCTGCGGCGGGGCCTCCTGCGCCGGCAGCGGCAGCCGCCGGACGCCAGACGATCTGAAACCACGTGCCGCGCGGCGCCGCCGCGGCGACCTCGGCCGCGGCGGCCACCTCGGCCTGCAATTGCGTCAGATTGCGGGCCAGCGGCGCGGGGGTCGTGAACACGAGCGCCAGCCAGGGCGTTCCTCCGGTCGCCGCCACGGCCCGGGCGGCCGCTCCTGCCGCCTCCTGGCCTGTGGTGCCGGCAGCCCCGGCGGGCGGTGGCGACGAAGCGGCGCCGGCGCCGCTGGCCGCCCCCGGAGCGCTGCCGGCAGGCGCCGCCGAAGGTGCCGGGAGCGCTGACGGTGCCGCGGGCGACGGGAGCTCCACCTCCCAGGCGATGAACAGCGGGCTTCCGGGCGGCAGCCGATCGGCCCGCAGCAGGCCCAGCAGACCGGAACCGCCGCCGCCAGGTGTCCCCGGGACCATGGGGGCCTGGGCAGCGGGGGCCTGGGCAGCGCCGCGCGGCGCCGCCCGATCGTCCGTCCCGGCGGCGGCGGCGCCGCCGGCCGGGGCTTGCAGGACCGGCGGCGCCGTGAGCCGCAGGCCCGCGCATGGCAGGCAGGGCAGGCCGGCGGCCTGCGCCGAGCAGATCGGCAGCGCCAATCCGAGGAGCGAGAGCAAGAGGCGGCGCGACATGGCGGGAAGCATAAGCGGTGCGACCGCCGCAGTCATCTTTGCCCGCCGGCGCGCCGGCCGCCACGCCGGTCGGCGCCTCATGCCTCCGCGGCCGATCCTTCAGGGTTGTCACGGATTTTGCACAAGGCCCCACCAAGGATATGTAGATGCGCTAGGTTCGCCCTGCGGGGCCTGCGGAGAACCGAATTCCCAACCTGCACTCGACCGGAGCCCGAGGCATTCGCGCCGCCGCGCCGGGCGCCTCGCGCTCAATGTTTCAAAACAGCAACCTGTGAAGGAGGTAGAGCAGATGAGGAGCAAGAGATCATTCCGCCTTGCCGTGCTGGGGGTGGCCGCGCTGGTGTTGGCTGCCTCGGCGACCGCCCTGGTCGTGGCGAGGGGATCCGAAGTCAAGGCCGCGCACAGCCTGCAGCCGTTCGTCCATCACAAGGAGCGCCCGCTGGGCGGCGTCGCCGCCGGCAGGAGCGCCGAGGCGGCCGTCGGTCCGAACGAGGTACGCCATCCCGACGACACGCCCGACGTCGAGGCCTACCTGCAGCGGGCCTATCCGCTCGACGAGGTGCCGCTGTCGGCGACCCTGGCCGCGCAGAACGCCTGGGCGCACCTGCAGGCCGCGGGGGGTTCCTCCGGCACCTGGCAGCTGATCGGCCCGAGCAGCGGCACCGTCCCGGGAGTCCTGAACGTCCTCGGCGACAGCGCCCCGTACGTGGCCTCCGGGCGCGTGACGGCGCTGGCGATCGGGCCGTGCGGTGGGGGAGCCCATTGCCCGGTCTACGTCGGAGCGGCCGGCGGCGGGATCTGGCGGACGATGAACGGTCTGGACAACGGCCCGCAGTGGGAGTTCGTCTCCGGCAACTTCGCCACCAACGCCATCGGGTCGCTGCTCGTCGACCCGACCGATCCGAGCGGCCAGACGGTGTACGCCGGCACCGGCGAGCCCAACGTCTCGGTCGACTCGGAGGCCGGCATGGGCATCTACAAGTCGACGGACGCCGGCGAGACCTGGACGCTGGTGCCCGGCAGCGCCCAGTTCCAGGGCCGCGCGGTGGCCTCGCTGGCCATCGCGCCGGACGGCTCGATCCTCGCGGCCATCGCGCGCGCCGTTCGCGGCGTCAGCTCGGTGCCCGGCGGCACGACGTCGAATCCGCCCGGAGGCGTTCCCTTCGGCGTTTACAAGTCCACCAACGGCGGCGCGACCTTCACCAACGTCTCCACCGCGCTCGGCTCGGCGCGGGGCGTGAACAAGGTCGCCGTCGATCCCAACAACGGCTCGATCTACTACGCGTCCTTCCTCGGCGAGGGCGTCTGGCGTTCGTCCGACGCCGGCGCCACCTGGACGCAGATCAAGAACCCGCTGAACACTCCCAACAACGCCAACAACACCGACCGCTCCGAGTTCAGCGTGGTCAACAACGGCGGCACCACCAGGATGTACGTCGGCGTCGGCGCCTCCGGCGGACCCGCGGCGCGCTTCTACCGCGCCGACAACGCCCAGACGGCGACGAACGCCAGCTTCGTCGACATGACGTCGGCCCAGAACATCAACTACTGCGAGGGCCAGTGCTGGTACGACAACGTCGTCTACTCGCCGGCGGGCAATCCCAATGTCGTCTACCTGCTGGGATCCTTCGACTATGGTCAGGACCACTTCCAATCCAACGCCCGCGGCGTGCTGCTGTCGACCGACGGCGGCGCGACCTGGAGCGACCTGACGCAGGACGCCGATCCGAATCACGCCGAGTTCACGCACCCCGACCAGCACGCGATCATCGTCAACCCGAACAACCCGTTCCAGTACTGGGAGGGTTCGGACGGCGGCGTGGTCCGCTCGGACGGCAACTTTGCCGACGTCTCGTACAAGTGCGACACGCGCGGGCTCAGCGCCGCCGATGACGCCTACTGCAAGAGCCTGCTCACCCGGGTGCCCAAGCATCTCGTCACCATGAACGTGGGCCTCTCGACGCTGCAGTTCATGAGCCTCTCCGCAGCCACCGGTCAGCCGGGAGGCGGCAACCAGAACCCCCACGGCAACTCCGTCCGCCGCGGCAGCCTCCAGAGCCGCCTCCAGGACGACGGCGGCACCGGGTTCCTGGGCAAGATCCAGGGCGGCACCCAGGACAACGGCACCTGGAACTTCACCGGGGACACCAACGTGTGGCCGCAGGAGATCTACGGCGACGGCGGGCAGTCCGGCTTCAGCGCCTCCGACAGCACGAAGCGCGTCAACACCTTCACCGGCCAGGCCAACGACGTCAACTTCCACGACGGCGACCCGACCAAGTGGGTGATCGCCAGCGGCCCGATCATCAATAGCCCCGAAGGGTCCTACTTCTATCCCCCGGTCCTCGCCGATCCCAACCCGGCGAACGGCGGCACCATCTTCCAGGGCTCGTTCAGCGTCTGGCGCACCCAGGACTGGGCCGGCAGCCAGGCATTTCTCGAGGCGAACTGCCCCGAGTTCACCACCTCGGCGGCCGATCCGGCATGCGGTGACTTCGTGGCCATCGGCCCGCCGGGCGGCACCGACCTGACGGACAGCCTGGTTTCCACCCCGGTCTACGGCGCGACCCGCCGCGGCGGGGCGGTCTCGGCGATCACCCGCTCGACGGCGGCGAGCAACCTGGGCACGGTCTGGGTGGCCACCGGCGCCGGCCGCATCTTCATCTCCGACAACGCCAACGCCGCGGCGTCCGCGGTGGTCTTCACCAGGATCGACAACACCGCCGCCAACTCACCCACGCGGTTCCCCACCTCCATCTACATCGATCCCGCGAACCCGCATCACGCGTGGATCTCCTATTCCGGTTACAGCGTCGCCACGCCGGCCACTCCCGGCCACGTCTTCGACGTGGTCTGGAACGGCACGGCAGCCACCTTCACCAGCCTCGACGGCAGCACCTTCCCCGACCTGCCGGCGACCTCGGTGGTGCGTGACGATCCCACGGGCGACCTGTACGTCTCCAACGACTTCGGCGTCCTGCGTCTCGCCGCCAGCTCCACGACCTGGACCGTGGCGGGCTCGGGGCTGCCGATGGTCGAGGTCCCCGGCCTCACCATCGTTCCCAGCTCGGGCCTGCTGATCGCCGCGACCCACGGCCGCAGCGGTTGGGTCCTGCAGCTGCGGGGCGGCGGACCGGGCAACAATCACCACTAGGCAGTAGATCAGCGAGGGAGGAGGGGCCACGCGCCCCTCCTCCCCGTCGTGGTCTTGGTCCCAGGCCGGAGGTCGGGCGCTCAGAGGCTCCGGACGATCAGGGGGCTCACGCGCGCCAAGAGATCGAAGTCGCGATCCCGGTGCGCCACGGTCAGGCCGTGACGCAAGGCGCAAGCGGCAATGAGGCAATCGATACCGGAGCGCACCGTGATGCCTGCACGGCGGGCAGTGCGATAGATCTCGGCGGCCTCGAGGAAGCGCTCGGTTTGCAGCGGTGCCTCGACGATCGGTAGCGCGAGCATTGCATCTCGTGCAATGCGGTGAGCGCGCTCGTCACGAAAGCCTTGGAGCACCTCTTGGACGATCGGCAGGCAGGTGACGATTTCGTCCAGCTCTCCCACCTCGCGGAGCTGAATGGGGCTCGCGCGTCGGAAGACTTCGATCCAGATCGACGTATCGACGAGGATCAAGGAGCGTCCTTGGCAGGACGGCGTGCGCGCCGGCCCTGCCGATCTCGGCGCATCTCCGCAAGGTTTCCTTCCCAGAGGCCCGAGCCAGCGAGCTCCAGGATCCGCCCTGCGCGGACCCGGCGCACGAAGTCCTCGAGCGCGCGCTCGACGGTGCGTGAATACGTCCGCTCACCGCTGAGCCGCACCGCCTCCTCCAGGAGGTTCTCGTCAAGCACAAGATTTGTGCGTTTCATGCGCATGAGGTTAGCCTGACCCGGGGCAACGGTCAACCGCGCCCCGGCGGTCATGCTGCCGCCGCCAGCGCGGTCCAGGCTCAGCTCCGGATGGGAGGAGAGAGAGAGAGTAGTATTCAGCGGTCCCATGGCGGCTACAGGCCATCACTCCGGCAGTCGCGCGCCGCGCCGCGACCGGCGTCGCG
>DATKFK010000769.1:0-2131 GCA_035544375.1 Thermoanaerobaculia bacterium | reverse complement strand
GGCGAAAAGCGCATGCTCTACGAGGAGTGCGGGGTTCCGGAGTACTGGATCGTCGACCCCGGGGGCCGCGGCTGCGAGCGTCTCGTCCATCACGGCGGGAGGTTGGTGCCGGCTCTCGCCAGCACCCAGATCCGATCGCCGCAGTTCCCCAGGCCGCTCGACCTGGCGCGGGTGTGGCGCGAGGTCGAGGAGAGGACCGCCAGTGTCCAGCGCCGCGCTTGACCGGTCCCGGCGATCCGCCGACTGCCGGGTCCGGGTGGGACGCACCGATAGCTAAGGTCGGTTGTACAACGAGGCGCCGGACCCGATCGCTCTCGACCGACGCTTGGTCACCTGGCCACCGCGCAGACGCTGGGCCGCCCCCCCGCCGTCTGCCGTCTAGCCCTGGGCGTCAGCCTCGCTTTCCACCCCGGGCCTGCCGCACAACCCACCCGGACCGACATGCCGACATTGCCCCTCGCGGCCCGCCAGGCGACGCGCCATCGCCGAACGCCGAGCGCAGGCGTTCCAGGGCCTGCTGCTCTTGCCTGAACACCGTGCTGACGCAGGTCCCCATCGACATCGCGATCTCCGCCAGGCCCATGCCCAGGCGATAGCGCAGGAACATCAGCCGGCGTTGCTGCGGGGGCAGTTTCGCGCATTGGCGGGCGAGATCCAGCAGCCGGTCGTGGAGGCTCTGTCGCTCGAAGGCGACGCCCGGCTCGCCACCGACACTGGTATCGAACGCAACCGGCGGGCAGCGACGACGTTGCCGCCAATAGACGATGCCCATGTGTCGCACCGTGCCATACAGCCATGCTTCCAAGTCCGTGATCGTCGGCCAGCGGCGCAACGCGACGGCCACGGCACGGGAGCTGACCCCGCACCGAGGCCTGCCACGCAAAGGAGAAGAGCCAATGCGCAGCGCAGACGATTCCAAGCCCGTCAACGGAACGCCGGCGGCCGGGGCGCCACCACCCCGGTGCCCTTGGACACCGGCCAGCCCACCGAGCGGCACCTGATGACCGTCATTAGGAGCCGTCGCGGCGAAGACCGCGCGCCTCATATCTGCATGTCCGGCAAGTGGCTCGCGCGTGCCGGCTTCGCATCCGGCTCCCGCATCGCCGTCGAAGCCACGGCGGGCAAGCTCGTGATAACCGTCGTCTCGCCTCCCGGTCCGATGCCGGCGCGGGAGAGCCAGGAGGCTCCACCGTGGTCGTGGAAGCCCGCGAGGAGACTGAAGCACGGCTACAGCTGGGATCGCTGACGCCGCCGCTGGTCGCAACAGTGCCGGCCGGGGCGGGACTGCGAGCGCCGCCGGCCGCCAAGGCGCCGCCGCGCCCTTCAGTAGGTTTTCCGACTCTCCGTTGAGGCTGCCTACACTTTGACCAGCTCGTCGAGCGCCAGATCAAGACGGGATGCCTCGTCGCCAGGCTCCCTTGCCCGTTTGCCCCTCCGACACCGCGAAAGCGCTTCAACGGCCTCACGGACCCCTGAGAGCCGTGGATGCCGCCTAGCCCCAATCAGCTGGCGATGACGGCCGGACGGACGAGCCCCTCGTTCCGAACATCGGCGAAATACGCCACATATGCGCCACAAAGTCGACTAGGGTTAAATGGCCCCGAGCCGCCATAGCGCTAAGTGATTGATTTGATTGTATTTATTGGCACCGGAGACGGGATTTGAACCCGTGACCCCCTGATCCACAGTCAGGTGCTCTACCACTGAGCTACCCCGGCGCGGGGAGCGGGGAATGCTACACCAGTCTCCTGGGGCAGTCAAAACGACGGCACCGACCGCCGGCCGCAAGCTGCTGCGGTTGAAGCACTTAGGCGACAGCCCTATTGACCGGGCCGCTCGCCCTGGCCCGTCCTGCCGGCAGGGAGCCCCAGCAGGCGCCTCGCCAGATCCCTGGGCAGCTCCCTCCCAGTCATCATCCGGAACTGCCCCCGGGCCTGCCCCAGGAGCACCTCGCGGCCGTCGATGGTCATGGCCCCTCTGCCTGCGGCGGCTGCCAGCAGGGGCGTGGGGCCGTCCCCCTCCCTCCGGTAGACCAGGTCAATCACCACCGCCTCCGACCGCAGCGCCTCGACCGGAAACGGCAGCGGCTCACCCACGGCGCGCTGCTCCCCCTGCCCCCCTTGCCCCCCCG
>DATKFK010000768.1:0-11070 GCA_035544375.1 Thermoanaerobaculia bacterium | reverse complement strand
CGCCGGTCCCCAACCAGGCCCTCGCCGCCGCTCCGGCTGCCGGGTCACTCGTGGCCATACCGCCCGCGGGCTCGCCGTCGTCGCGGTCCGCACCCTTCCTGGCCTACGCCTGGACGGGAAACTCTGCCGCGCTCGACGGCGCGGCGCTGTCCCGGCACCAGGGCCTCGTCGAGGGTGCGGCGCCCGGCTCCCACTCGCTGGTGGTGGACGGCACGACCGTGGCTACGGCCGCCATCGCCACACCCCAATGCACGTCGGACCCGGTGCTCTGCCTGTCCGGCGACCGTTTCCACGTCCAGGTGCAGTGGGAGCTGCCGACCGGCGAGCGCGGCGAGGGCCACCCCGTCGCGCTGTCCGGAGATACCGGCACCTTCTGGTTCTTCGACCCCGCCAACGTCGAGCTGGTGGTCAAGGTCCTCGACGGCCGTGCGATCAACGGCCGCTTCTGGCTCTTCTATGGAGCCCTGTCGAACGTCAAGTACACCCTGGTCGTCACGGACACGGTGACCGGAGCCGTCAGGGCCTACGTCAATCCCCAGGGCCAGCTGGCCAGCGTCGCCGACACCTCCGCCTTCCTGGGGACGGGCAACGCTCCGCCGGCGGCGCCGGTCACCCCGCCGGCGCCGCCCCAGCCGGGCGCCTGCGCGGCGGGTCCCGGCGACCTCTGCCTCGGCAACCGCTTCCGGGTGAGCGTCGCCTGGCGAACGAGCGGCGGCGCCGGCAACGGCACGGCGGTGCCGCTGACCGGCGACACCGGATATTTCTGGTTCTTCAATGCCGCCAACGTCGAGCTGGTGGTGAAGGTCCTGGACGGCCGCGCGGTGAACGATCACTTCTGGCTCTTCTACGGCGCCCTGTCGAACGTGGGTTACACGATCACGGTGACCGACACCCAGACCGGCCGCGCCAAGCGCTACGTCAACCCGCCGGGCACCATGGCCAGCGTCGCCGACACCTCCGCCCTGCCGGGACCGTAGCCGAGAAGGAACGCCCGCGGCGCCCTGCACCGGGGGCGCCGCGGACGGCGGAGAGGAGCCGTGCGGGGCCGCCGGCTCAGGGAACGAAGTGGTTCGCGGCGCAGGCGTCGTCCAGGCGGAAGGCGTCCAGGGCCACCGCGAAGCGCAGGTTGGACGACTGGGTCGCGACGACCCACGCCTGCTGGGCCGCCGGATCCACCGGTGGATTCGGGCCCGCGCTCGCGACCGTGTTGTTGAGGTCGAGATAAAGCCAGCCGAACGAGAACGGGACCGCGAGCGCCGCGCTCCCCACCCGGACCCGCTGCGCCGCCGCCGGGAACGGGATGAAGGGCGGCGGCGGCGCGAGGCACGGGAACTCGCCGCAGAGGCCGGGTATCACCCCGTGCTCCTCCTCGTCGAAGATCACGGTGCCTTCCTGGGCCATCGGGTACCACGGCGGGTTCTGGTTGGCGAGCGCCGGACAGGGGAAGGGCCCCTGGTTCACCTTGGAGTCGCGCCAGACCAACAGGTCGGTGCCGCCGTTGAAGGCGCCGCCGTCGGCGTACTGGGTCGCCAACGTCGTCGCCAGCGGCTCGCGGTGATCCACCGCCGTCCAGCCGTCGTAGCGGCCGTAGAAGGTGTAGCGGCCCGGCGAGGACGTGGCGGGGTTGTTGCCGTCGGCCTCGATCGCCACCATGTCGGAGCCTTCGGCGTAGCCCTTCGTCGCGTTGATGATGTACCAGCTGCCCCAGAGCACGTTCTGGTCGGTCACCGTGCCCGTGCCGTTCGGGGCAAAGTAGCCGGGATCTCCGGGGTAGGCCGTGGAGCAGCGATTGACCGTATCGGCGGTGACGTAGCCGCGGGCCACGTTGTCTCCCAGGTTCTGGCCCGCGCACTGGTTCGCAAGGACGGGCGAGGGCAGTCCGGTCAGCGCGTTCCGCAGGTGGCTCACGAAAAAGGCTGGCAGCGGCGGCAGGGGCAGCTCGCCGTTGCAGCTGGTGAAGTTGATGTCCTGCGAGAAAATACCCTTCGGACTGATGGTGTCGGTAGGGTCCTGTCCGGCCGACCCGGTCTGCGGCAGGTTGCCGTAGACGATGATGTCGCGCAGGTTGATGGTCTGGACGTCGAAGCCGGTGAGGTAGACGTCGAAGGCGAGCACCGCGACCGCCAGGTCCGACCAGACGACGACGTGCGTGAGGATCGCGGTCGCGGAGGCGTTGTTGATCGAGAACAGGGTCGTGAGGCCGTTGGGATTGTTGAGGTCCACCTCGAAATAGGGCAGCAGCAGAGTCGCGCCGGGGACATGATCGGTGGCGCAGATGACCGCCGTGGCCGGGACGAAGGAGCCGGCCAGCAAGCCGAGCGTCGCCGCCAGCGCCAGGGTGGACAGGAGGCGGGCAGGGACCCGGTGCGCAGGAGCCCGGTGCGCAGGGGCCCGGTGCGCAGGGGCCCGCGGCGACAGTGGGATTCGCGGCAACGGCGACGGCGCGGCGAGCGCTTGCGGTCTGCGCGGCATAGGCCCTCCCCTCGAGTGCCAGCAGTGGCTCTGATGTCGTCCGACACCAAAATGCTATAACAGCATCGAAAATATGTCAAATCGGGGAGCGGCGTCAAGGAATTACCGCGAGCCCGAGACCCAGAGCCGAGTCACGCAAGCGCCCATCCAGGGAGAGCAGGGCCAGGCCTGGTACCGCCGCGCGAGCCACCAGGGCGCTGGCGAGGTGCAAGGCATCCAGAGTGCGGATCGGCTCGGAGGGAAAGGGGCGGCGCGCCCGATCCACCACCGCGGCGTCCAGCCGCAGCAAGTGCCAGTGCGCCGCTGCGGCCACGAGGAAGGCGCGTCGGTCGGAGGCCACGGCCTCCAGAATGCGTCCCGTACCCTCGGCGCGGACGAGCGCACGGTCGCACTCAACCAGTGTGAGCTCCGACGAGAGCACCAGCTGAGCGCCGCCGAGCGCCTCGCGCACAACCTCTCCCTGCGGCTCCCCGAGGAGCCAGGTCAACACCGCGGACGACTCTGCGTAGAGATTCAGCGCGCGTCCAGCCGCTCCTCGGCAAGGAGCTCTTCGGCACTTCCCTGCGGCAGGATTTGCGGAAGACGAGGGTAGATCGACGGAGAGTTCTCTTCCCCAAGGGTGAGGACGCCCTGCCGTGCCAGATCTGCGATCCCAGGATGGAGCGATCGCCGTGCACCCGCCGGAGTCGGCGCCCGCAACTCGGCCACTGCCTCACCACGGTCGGTAACCAGGAACTCCTCGCCCCTGCGCACCCGCCGGACGTATTCGCTCAAGCAGTTCTTCAGCTCCCGGATGCCCACGGTCCTCATGAGCAAATTGTAGCTCCGCGTGGCTACATGATCAAGGAGGGTTCTACGGCTCGTACGGCGGACAGGCCGCCAGCCAAGACGCCCGCCGCTGGTCGTCATGCGCCAGGGAGCCACAAGCACCAGCCATTGGACTTCATGACGGCTTCCTGTAAGGATCTCGCCGATGAGCGGCACGAGGCCCAAGATGCCGGTGGCTCGCCTGCCGCCGACGACCCCTGCCCTCCTGGACGACAGCTCCCGGCCCTACTTTCTATGGTGGACGGACGCTACCGTCCGCCAGCTGAAGGAGCATCTCGCCTCGGTCGATCCGGAGGAGCGGGCGTACTGGATGGGAGCCCTGCTGCGGGAAGCCAACAGCCGGGACGTCTGGCTCTTCGTCGAGGCCGGCGACATCCGCGAGCTTTGGCCACGGCTCGTGCCGTATCTCGGACGTTCCCGGGCGATGTGGGCATGGCTGCTGGAGCTCCCGCCGCCGGAGTGGCCTCCCTTGCGCCTGATCCGTGCGGGCAATGGCTAGGACCTTCGACCGCCGAGTCGTCCCGGATTTCGCGCTCGATCTGGTCCGCGCCTGCCAGTCGCTGATCCCGTGTCACCTCGGCGGTGGCGCGGCTCTCGCCGGAGTGTACCTGGGGCATCGCAAGACCGGCGACCTCGATGTCTTCGTCCACGACCGCGAGGACATGCGAGCGCTGGCGGCTCAGCTCCCCGAGGTTGCCGCCCAAACCCATGTGGGCCTCGCACTCTTGCGCGACGCCGGGCATCTCGTGCGTGCACGGCTCGAGGCCAGCGACGGGCGCAGCCTCGAGCTCGACCTCGTCTACGAGCCCGTCGCCGACGTCGAGGCTCCACCGCCGCCGATCGAGGGAATCGTCGTCGAATCGCTCGCCGAGCTGCGAGCCGCCAAGCTCACGTGCATCCTCTCGCGCTCCGAGCCCCGCGACCTCGTCGATCTCTATTTTCTCGACCAGGCCGGATTCCCGCCGCTGCACGATCTCGAGATCGCGCAACGCAAGGACGCGGGCATCGATCCCGGGGTGCTGGCCTGGCTCGTAGCCCAGTTTCCGACTCAGCCCCTGCCCACGATGCTCAAGCCGCTCACCGCAGACCAGCTGAAAAGCTTCCGCGACCTCCTGGCGGAAGCCCTGCGGCGAATCGCCGTCGGGTAACAAGGGTGCTCGAGCTTCAAGTCGACCAGGACGCCAGGCCAGGTGAGCCGGCGGGGCCATCCCCGCCGGCTCGGTACCGCCCGGTTCAGCTCGTCGAACGCGCGGACCTCACGGCGTGACGTCCGCCCAGAAGGTGGCCCGCTGGGAGTCGTTGGCCGACGGGGAGGCGATGAGCCCACCCAGGACGAGGTGGGTCGAGCCGGGGATGGGCGCCAGGGCATCGTCGAAGTCGGCCCATCGGTTCTGGTCGCCGTTGTTGGGGGTCAGGCTGCCCTCGCGCAGCACGGTGATGTAGTTGACCGAATTGGTATCGACGTTCCAGGAGATGTCCTTGACTCCCGGATAGAAGTCGAAGCGGCTGTGATCGTAGACGACGTATGCCACGTCCGCCGAGCCGGAGCGCACCAGCGGCATGGCGATCTCGGAGGCCAGCGGGCCTGAGCCGTCGATACCGCTCGCCACCTGCAGCGCGGTCGCGGCGCCGGTCTTGGTGTTGACCGCGATGCTGATGATCTGGGTCGCGCGGGCGTGATTGGGGTCGCCCAGGACCATGGTCGACAGGATGTAGGCATCGCCGTTGGCGAACCCGTAGACGGCCGAAGAATGGATCCAGCCGTTGACGAACGTCGCGATACAGCCGGTGCAGCCTGGCGCATCGACCGCCGGCACGCCGGACGCGACGGCGAAGCTGGTGGTCACGGTCTCCGTGCCGGAGTAGAAGACCGGCGCATCGGTCGTGCCCTCGATGTGGGAGTAGAGCACCTCCGCCTGGGCCGCCGGGATCCTGACCGTCAGGTATTCACGGTTGTTGATGGTCGAGGTATAGGTGGCGACCGGGTTGTCGCGGGTGCCGTTGCCGCCGCCGATGCCGTGATAGGGGCCGCCGCTGTACGGGTCCACGAACTCGAACCAGTTGGTGTTAAGAGTGAGCGTACCGCCCCTGTACAGGTTGGCCTTGTCGAAAACGGCAAGACCGGCGCCATTGACGCCGCCGCTGCTGGCGCTGCAGGCGGATGTCACCGCGATCCACTGGCTGTTGAACCCGGTGTGGGGCTGATCACTGCCGTCCCAGGTGTCGAAGGCGCCGCAGGCCGGGAACTGGTAGCGATACCACCCGCCCGTGGGATCGCTCGTCCGGGACACGGCCAGGGCGTCGGTGGGGACCTTGTTGTTGCCGAAGAGCCAGAGCCCGCTGATGATCCAGCGCTGCGATCCGGTGTCGTACTTGACCCGCGTATCGACGGCCGTCCCGCCCGACGAGCAGATGGGCAGGGGGTTCGCGCCGCCGCACCAGAAGGCCGAGGGCGTTGTCGCCTGCACGAGCCCGCCGGCCAGCTTGTAGACGTCGATCTCGCCGGCGTAGTAGGCGTAATAGACGACATAGGTGCCGTTCGTCGAGCCCGGGACGTCGGTGTCACCGTAGCTCGTGAAGCTGCTGTTGACCGTCGGGGCGGCGGCGCTCACCTCGTTCCCGATGGCCGGCCCCGGCTGGGGCAGCCGGCCCAGGGCGCTCTCGTCCACCCGCGCATCGCTGCTCTGCAAGCGTTGCGTGGTCGACGGCACCTCGGCCGATTGCGTCTCGGCCGGGACATCGTTGTCAGGGAGCCGCGGCGGATGGACCGCCTCCGCGCGGGGCACGGCGATCAAGGCATCCAGGCGTGACGGCCCTTCGGCGCCACCGGAGCCCGTACCCGAAATCGGGTGCTGAGGCCGAGGTCCTTCGGACTGTGCCCACAACGGGCCGGCGGCCAGCGCCAGGATGGCGCAGAGGGTCGCGAATATGCAGGAGAGGGTCGAGGTCGAGGCTCTGGTCATCGGTGTTCCTCCTAAGTAGGTTGCCTCGCCGGCGCCCAGGTGGCCGGCTACACTGAAGTAGTGTGCGTAAAGTAGAGCCACCTGCGACCGGGTGGAAAGCTCCTGTTGACTCGAGTGTCGCCACCGCACTGTCCTGGTCCACTGCAGGGCGGTCTTCGGCGGCTGCGCTTTTCACGACCCGCGAGCGCCCCGGGTACAATCCTGCCAATGCCCCTCGAAGCCGGCACAGCCCTGGGCCATTACGAGGTTCTTGCGCCCCTGGGCGCGGGAGGGATGGGGGAGGCGGTCGGGTCTCCCGACTCCACCAGGCGTCGTCGGGCGCGCCCTACGGTCATTGGTTTTCCCTGTGCTGCAAGGCCAGCTGGGGGTATTGGCGCCCGAATCCAGGCCCACGTCGGCAAGCCTCGGCGTCAGCTCGCCAGCTCCCTGCCCAGCTCGCGGATGTGATCGACGATACTTTCCCATACGGGGCTATCCTTGTGCAGCTTCCTGATTTCGCCGACCACATAGATGAGGGTCAGCGAAGACAAGATCGCGATCGCGTCGAAATCCCCAGGATCGGCTTGTCCGTCGCCTCGCCACTCGTGAGTAGCCCATCTCATTGCATCTTGCAACTTGGTGCGATTGCTGGCGATGCGAATGACGCCATTTAGAATCGGCAGAGCAAGGGCGACGAACAACATGTTGGAATCGACTGGCGCGTTCTGTGCGGCATTTTCGCACTCTTCGAGCCGGCCAGTAATGTCCTTAAGATGATCTTTGATGAACGCTTTGATTCCCAGCTTTTCCACAGCCGTATCGGCGACTTTCAAGGCCTGGCGGAGCGGCTTATCTCCTGTGCCACCGGTGGGACCGGTCTTCGTCATGAAGTCTCCTCGTTCACGAGCACAGCTCGAAGTGGTTTGAAGACGTGAAGATACCATGCACGCCCCGTCTCATGGGCGAGGTGTCTCGGTCTGCAACGGCAGAACAGATGAACGCATTTCGCGGCCTTGCTCGAACCGATCTCCCAGGAAAAGGTTCTGTCTTCCTTGTCTGGCGGTCCCAGGAAGCCTGGGTGCGGGTTGGCCACGAGGCCGGCATGGACGTCGGTCGCGAACCCATAGCCCTGCCATGGACGAAAGTCGCAGCCGAGGGAGAGCCAGTCGGGGATATGCGTGAACTGCGTGATTTGGGGCAGGAGCCCCAGGTCCATGTGGAGGAAGTAGCGCGCTGTGAAGGCGAGAGACACGGGTGCGGCCGCACCGGGAGCCGCATTCGCCGGCACGCCTTTGAGATACAAGTTCTCCTCAAGGTAATCGGCCCCGCGGTAGAGACTGATCGTTCTATAGAACCGGCACCGCAGGTTCCGCGCTTGCGAACTGGCCGGATCCCGGTAGGGATGGTCGAACGGTTGGGAAGCCAGAGTCACGCTAGCCCGCACCGGGCCGGCCGAGCGACTGACGATCTCGTACGGCTTGTCGATGAGGATCTCGTCTTGGTGGCTCTCGTCGTCCCAGGCAGGCCTCCGTAGTCGGATGCGATCGATCTGCAAGCGCTTTTCCTCGTCGTGTCCTTCCCAGCCGCCGAGAGCCTGGAAATTGTCGAGGATCTCCCCCCGATCGAGCTGTACGCTCAACGCCGAGCCCGCGCGCCACTTGTACCCGCAGGCATCTTCAGGGGCCAAGTTGAACCAGATGCTAAGCCTCTCGTTGGTCAACTTGAAGCCTTCGGCGGCGACCTCGAGTGAGGGGCCGCCTTCCAACTGCGTTTGGGGTCCCTGGCCCAGGGTGACGTAACCGCTGTTCTGCGAGTAGTCGTCCGGTCCTGGGCCGACATCGCCGTCGAGCTCGAAGACGAGTACCGCACGCTCCGGGTCGCCCGGCTCCACGTCGTCGATCTGGGCACGCAGTGCCGATCCCTGCCGGTAGTGCAGCACCAGGTCGTCGCGACCGATCCCGGCCTCCTGGAGCGGCTTCCAGGGCGTAGAGACGAAGCCGCCGCGTGGATAGTCAGAGGGGTTATGTAGAGCGAGCTTGGCTGCCATGATGGACTCCGCGCCAGATCGTCAGATTTTCGGCTTGGGGCTCTTGCGCCGCGGTCGAGCAGGAGGGGCGACCGTCGCCCCGGCGCGATCCTCGGCAGTGTACGCAGCGACCTTCCGGGACCTTCGAGTTTTTGGCGGTGCTGTCCGCGAGCCCGCTTCAGGCGCTATGGGAGGCGGCAGCTCGTGCTCGTCCGGCGCCCGTAAGCGGATGGCCTTGAGGATCTGCTGGTAGCGAGCCTTCACCTCCTCGGGGTCGGTTTCAGGCGGCGCGGCTTGCGCGCTGACGCTATCGTCGTTGACAAAGTCTCGGAACCTTTCTCTCTGGTACGGTTCCTTGGTCATTCGCTCCAGGAGGCCTTCGATGGTTTCCTGGCTGACAAGCTTGTCGGAGTGGAGGAGGTGCCCAAGGCCCTCAGCTACGGTGTGGTGCAGCATCTTATCGATATCCAAGGCATCAACGAGCTCCTGCACGAACTGGCGCCGGAGGACCTCATCCCTGAGAAGGCGTCCGAGGCCCTCGGCCACGGTGAGATGCAACACCTTATCGGTAGCCAAGGCATCAACGACCTCCTTGGCGAATTGGCGCCGGAGGATCTCATCCCTGAGGAGGCATCCAAGGCCGTAGGCCACCCTGTCATACACCATCTGATCCCTCTTTTGGGTGTCGAGTGCGCTGACGACGCTGTCTACGACCTGGCGCCGGAAGAGCTTGTATGCCCATGGCGCCATTCCAAGCGCGATGAGCAAAGACGTCACCTTGAGGATGAGCTCCCAATCCGCTCCTCCATGGCTCGCCGGTCGCGTGATGGCGGACTGCAGCATCGCCACAGAGGTCCAGCGAGCACCGCTTCCGACGAGCGCCCAGCACAAGCCGAAGATGGCCATGGTCTACTGTAACAAGCATTATATCATGGTATGACAAAATGAGAGGTAATTGCGTCACAGGCTGCTTCCTCCGGCCTCCGCTTCCCCGGCAGCGCCCGCGCCGCTCGACCCAAGTCGCCTTCCAATCTGGACGCCGGTAGGGCCGGGCATGGGCGGGATCGGGGCGGTCGTCACCCACGCTGGCTCGCCCGGCGCCTCGAGGTCATGCACGCTGTGCCGACGCTTGCGCCAGGAGCGAGAGGAGGAAGCAGTGCGGGTATCCCTAACGCAGCAGGTCGACTTGGGGCAGGCAGCCGAGCATTTCGGCGGTCGCGGCCAGCTTCTGGTCGAAGGTGACCAGGCTGCCCGCGGCCTTGCTCGAGGCGAGATGGAGGGCGTCGGCGTCTGGCCACGACCACGCAAGTTCCACTCGTGGCTACTTCACCAAGACGATGACGATCTCGCCGTCGCCGCCCAGACCTCCCTTGGTTCCGGGCCTATTGCCACCGCCGCAGCCTCCGCCGCCACCGCCGCCGCTGCCCTCGGAGCCCTTGCCACCGTCGGCCGGCACGTCGTTGTCGCTCGACCCTTTGCCGCCGCCTCCACCTGCTGCCAGGGCGGCACCGCCGCCCCCGCCGCCGCCACCTTCCTGGTGACTGCCTTCCGGCAGGTGGACGCCCCGCGCGCCGCCTTTCCCGCCGGAGGCGAACGTCGAACCCTCCCCGGCCTCGCCGGGCTGGTCTTCGCCGGTGTTGGCTTGGCCCCATCCCGCACCGCCGGCACCTCCGTGCGCGGCTCCAACTGCATTGCCTGCGGCACCTCCTCCACCATCAGGAGACGCAGCGCCCGGCTTGCCAGCTTCTCCGGGCGGAAAGGTGAGATCGCCGAAGCGCGAGGCCGTGGCGACGATTCCTTTGGACGCATCGCCGCCGCTGCCGACGATGACCGAGAAGCTCGCGGGCTTGGGATCGAAGGGCCCAACGAGCTGTGTGACTACAAGAGCCCCGGCACCTCCACCGCCGCCGCCCCCGTTGTCCTGGCCCCCGAAGCCCAAATCGTGACAGCCTCCGCCGGCGGCGCCGCCACCGCCACCGCCGACCCCGCGCACCAGGACCCACTGGACGCCCGCAGGCTTGACCCATGTCGTCGTGCCGGCGTGATCGAAACGCACGGGCGGTGCCTGCGCCAGCGCGACGGCGGACGTAGTGACAATGCCGACACCTAGCGCGATGACCACGGCTGCGAACCTTGATCTCGCCCCCGGCAGCAATCCCTGCCAAACATTTCTCATCGTCCCCTCCGTCCTGTCGTTATCGTATGGCTCCTGGTCGCGAGGAGTGGCCTTGACCGGCACCCGGCTCTTCGTCTTCATTGAGACGGACCCGGCCAGCAGATTCACCCGTCTCACCCAGCAGGGGCCACGACACGCGCACCGATCTGGATGAGATCCTCGCCGCTCTCCCCCACCTTCGACACCAAGGTCTGCCACCGGGGCCCCCAGCCGATCCTGCCGCCGCCACGATCGCCGTCCTGACGGGAGCCGCGGACCTGGCACGCGAGCAGTTAGCTCGCGCCGCGCTGGCCAGCGTCGTCGGCATACCGATCGATGACGCCGTGCTGCCCGCCGCGGCGCCCGTGCGCACACCTACCTGTAGCGCGACCTGCCAGCCTCGAACTATAAGGCCGGCATGCCGCGGCTGGCCGGGCATTCGAGACCCGCGCCTCGAGGAACCGCGGCACAGTGTCCACCGGAGCCGTAGTCCGTGCCGTAGAATAGGTGATAGGAGAAGGAGATGCCGTGAATAAGCTGGTCGCTCACAATACTAAGCTCGCCATGAAGTTTCTTCTGGAAGAAGGCCCTCCTCCCTTCGACGATCTTTTCATCTCGCTTGCCCAAGAGGCTGGCGAGAACTTGGG
>DATKFK010000767.1:0-2844 GCA_035544375.1 Thermoanaerobaculia bacterium | reverse complement strand
GTCAGGAAGACCTGCTCCGGCCGGCAATCGATGCCGCGCATGGCCATGAGGTCGACGATCTGCCGCTTGAGCGGTGCGTGGGGAACGGCGTACTGGAGAGCGCCGGGATCGGCGGGCAGCACGCGCGCGCTCGCCAGCGCGAGCTCCCGGACGGGGAACAGCTCGGCGGCCGGAAGGCCCACCGCAAACGAGATCACCCCGGGCCGCGAGGCCCTGGCCATCAGGTCGCGCAGGCCCGACTGGGTCATCGCCGCCATGCGGCGGGCGAACCGGAAGCCGCTGTCCTCCGCCGGCAGGCGGTCTCGCGACGTTTCGACCACGCGTCTTTCCTCGGGCTCGCGGCGGCTCTCGCGCGCTGGCGTCCTGCCCGCGACAGGTAGAGCCGCCGGGCAGTGTATCGCGTGGCCGCGCGGTGGAGGTTGCGCGGCGTCGCCGCGCCGGGCCATGGCATCGGGATGCGCTGCCGCCGCGGCCGGCGGCGGGCCCGGCGTGGGCCGGTGACTTTCGGTAGACCCAGCCCAGCAGTCCGCGCCGCATCGCAGCGGCGCGGCGAAATATCCACGAGCGTCCCGGATCTCGCTCCGGTCCGCACTGAGTATGTAGTCGATGCGAGCCTGACAGTGGAAGTGCGCCACAAAAATCAGGCTAGACGCCAGCTGGTGAGCATTGACGAAACCTGATCGATTCTAACTTAAACTCGGGAAGGCGTCATTTTTATGTTTGAGCAGTTGAACCTCGGCCGCGCGACGGCGTTCGTGGTGTTCGCCGCGGCGGCCGCGGCGTCAGGACCGGCGGCCGCGGTGTCCGGACCGGCGGCCTCGACGCCGGCCGCGCAGCCGGCGCCGGCGGCACCGGCGGGACCGCCGGTGACCTCGTCGCCCTGCCGGCTGCCGGGCGTCGCGGCGCCGGCGCGCTGCGGCAGCCTCGAGGTGTACGAGGACCGCGCGGCGCGGACCGGACGCAGGATCTCGCTGCACTTCGCGGTGCTGCCGGCAAGGAGCGCCAGGCCGGCGGCGGATCCGCTGTTCATCATCGTCGGCGGCCCAGGCCAGGGGGCGGTGTCGCTGGCCGCTCCTCTTGCCAAGATTTTCGACCCGGTGCTGGCCGATCGTGATGTCGTGCTGGTCGACCAGCGCGGCACCGGCGCCTCGCATCCACTCGATTGCAAGCTGCCCGGCAGCGACGACGATCCGCAGGGCTACTTCGGCGACATGCTGCCGCTCGCGGCGGTCGAGAGCTGCCGCGCCCGGCTCGACGCCGATCCGGCGCTCTACACCACGCCGATCGCGATGGACGATCTCGACGACGTGCGCGCCGCCCTGGGCTACGATCGGATCAATCTCTACGGCAGCTCGTACGGCACGCGGGCGGTGCTGGTGTACATGCGCCGGCACCCCGAGCGCGTGCGCAGCGCGACGCTGCGCGGCGTCGTTCCGACCTATATGAAGACGCCGCTCTACTATGCCCGCGACACGCAGCGGGCGATGGGGCTGCTGTTCAAGGAGTGCAAGGCCGATCCGTCCTGCCACGCGGCCTACCCGGACCTCGAGGCGCGGTGGAACGCCGTCGAGGAGCGCCTGGCGCAGCATCCGGCCGAGACCGACGTCGATTTCGAGCCCGCGGCCGGCGTCCACCGGCAGGTCCACATCGTGCTTTCGCGCGACGAATTCAACGAGGCGATCCGCTTCCGGCTCTACAGCGAGGAGTCGAACCAGATCCCGCGCTTCATCGCCCGCGCCTCGGCCGGCGATTTCGCGGACATCGCCAAGCTCGCCCTGCGCCAGCGCCGGCTCGCCGCCCTGGGCGGCCTGCTGAGCGTCGGCATGTACCTGTCGGTGACCTGCAGCGAGGACGTCGCCTTCATCGATCCGGCCGAGGCCAGGCGGCTCGCCGCCGGGACCTTCCTCGGCACCTACCGAGTCGATCAGCAGGTCAAGGCCTGCAGCGCCTGGCCGCGCGGCAAGCTGCCCGCCGACTACCTCGAAGACGTGCGCTCGAACGTCCCGACCCTGCTCATCTCGGGGGTCCGCGATCCGGTGGCGCCGCCGATCTGGGCCGAACAGGTGGCCCGCCACCTGACGCAGGTCACGCACCTGGTCCTGCCGGCCGGTTTTCACGGGCTGCCGGACGCGTGCACCACCAAGCTCATGAACACCTTCGTCATCCAGGGCGGCCCCAAGGGGCTCGACACGTCGTGCGTGCAGCAGATGCGGGCGCCGGCCTTCCTGATGCCGGACGCCCAGCCGCGGATCGCGCAGCACGAGGCAGGAGCGCCGGCCGCGGCTGCGGCCCCGGCGCCGGCGCCAGCGCTGGCTCCGCCGGCAAGGGCTCCGGCCCCGCCGGCAGGCTCCGCGCCGCCGGCAGGCTCGAATGGTGACGCCGAGGCCCCGGCGGAGGGCCTTTGGGAGGGCACGCTGGTCTACAAGCCCGGCGAGATGGAGGTCGACGTCGTCGTCGAGCTGGCCCGCGCCGCCGGCGGCAAATGGGTTGGCACCATCGACGTGCCCAACCAGAACATGAAGTTCTTCCCGCTGGTGAACATCCGCGCCGAGGGCGACAGCGTCTCGTGGCAGCTGAACCGTTTCTCGGACAAGGCGGACGTGATGGTCGAAACGCCGTTCACCGGCAAGATCGCGGCCGGCGGCGCCACGATGAGCGGCGACTTCTTCGAGGGCGGCAGGAACCACGTGCAGCTCGTCCTGCGGCGCATCGGGGACGCGGGAAGCCCGCGCGAGGAGCCGCCGCAGGCGCCGCTCACCCTCCTCTCCGAAAACTCCGCGGAGCTCAGGGCTGCCTTCAACCGCGACGCCGGCAAGGTGCGGCTGGTGATGCTGCTGTCGCCAA
>DATKFK010000766.1:0-2949 GCA_035544375.1 Thermoanaerobaculia bacterium | reverse complement strand
CGGCGGTGCGCCGCGAAGCCGCGATCCGCGTCGTGGACGAGGCGTTTGCGCTGGACCTGGTGCTGGCGGGCGGCGCGGTGGGCGGCGTGGCGGCGCTCCACGGCGACGGCCGGCGGGTGCTCTACCGCGCGCCGGCCGTGGTGCTGGCGACCGGCGGCCTGGGCCAGGTCTTCCTTTATACCACCAACCCGCTGGAAGCCACGGCTGACGGCCTGGCGATGGCGGCGCGGGCGGGCGCCCGGCTGGTGGACCTCGAATTCGTGCAATTCCATCCGACGGCGCTGGCACCCACCGCGGCGGCCGAGGCGGCCGGCGCGGCGGGTGCGGCGGGAGCCGGCCGCGCGCCCCTGCCGCTGCTGACCGAGGCCCTGCGCGGCGAAGGTGCGGTGCTGATCGACGACCTCGGGGTGCGCTTCATGACGGCGGTGCATCCCGACCGGGAGCTGGCGCCGCGCGACGTGGTGGCGCGCGCCATCTGGGCCCGGTCGAGCGCCGGCCGCCGGATCTACCTCGATGCCCGCCGCGCCGTGGGCGAGCGCTTTCCGGAGCGCTTCCCGACGGTGTTCGCACTCTGCCGGCAGCACGGCCTCGATCCTCGGATCGAGCCGATCCCGGTCGTGCCTGCCGCCCACTACCACATGGGCGGCGTGGCGGTGGACGCCGCCGGCCGCACCTCGCTGCCGGGGCTGTGGGCGTGCGGCGAGGTGGCGGCCACGGGCGCTCATGGCGCCAATCGCCTGGCCAGCAATTCGCTGCTCGAGGCGCTGGTCTTCGGCGCGCGCGTCGCCGAGGACGTCGCGGCCGCCGGGGCGCCGGGAGTGCTCGACGCGTGGTGGGACGCCGCCGGCCAGGGGGTGCAGGGGTCGGAAGGGCTGCCACGGGTGCCTGCCGCCAGCGCCGGGCATGCCGGCCAGGCTGGCGATGGCGGCGATCTTGCGGCGCTGACCGCGCGCGTGCAGCGCCTGATGTGGGAGCGGGTGGGCGTCGAGCGCTCCGGCGCGGGGCTGGCCTCGGCGGCCGCGGAGCTCGCGGTGCTCTCACGGCGGTTGCGGGCTTCCCGGGCCTCCGGGCAGCCCCAGGTCTCGGCGCCCCCGGCTGCCGGGAACGCCGGGAACGAGGACGGTCCGCGGCCTCCGGCAGCGCCCGAGGGGGAGGCGGCTGGCTACGCTGCCGGCAGCTTCGCGGCAGGCGAAGCGCGGAACCTCATCCTGGCGGGACGCCTGGTCGCACAGGCGGCGCTCGCCCGCCGCGAGAGCCGGGGCGGGCACTGCCGGGCCGACTACCCGCGGGCCGACGCCGCGTGGCAGCGGCGGCGCTTCCTGACCGTCACGGCCGGCGGCGCCGCGCGCTTCGAGGCATGGCAGGAGGCGGCTACGGCGGCGGCGGCGGAGGAGCCGCGCCCACCCGCACCCGCGGCGGCGGAGCGGCTGTTGTGAGCGTCCCGCTGCTGCCGCCGCTCTATCCGCTGCTCTACGAGGACGTGGTGCGGCGGGCGCTGGCCGAGGACCTGGGCAGGGCGGGCGACTTGACCAGCGATGCGGTGGTGCCGGCCGGGGCGCGCGCCGAGGCGGTCCTGGTGGCGCGCGCGGCTGGCCGGGTTGCCGGGCTGCCGGTGGCGCTCGCGGCGTTCCGGCTGCTCGATCCCGCTTTGGCGATCGTCGAGCGCGCCGCCGACGGTCAGGACGTCGCCGCCGGGACGGTGCTGGCCAGCGTGCTCGGCGCCGCCCGCTCGATCCTCTCGGCAGAGCGCACGGCCCTGAACCTGCTCGGCCACCTGTGCGGCATCGCCACGGCGACGCGGGACCTGGCCGCGGTGGTGGCGCCGCACGGGGCGCGGGTGGTCTGCACGCGCAAGACCACCCCGGGGTTGCGAGCGCTCGAGAAATACGCGGTGCGTGCCGGCGGCGGCGGCAATCACCGCTTCGGCCTCGACGACGCGGTGCTGATCAAGGACAACCACCGCGCCCTGGCCGGCGGCCTGCGCCCGGCCGTCGAGCGCGCCCGCCGCGGCGCCGGGCACATGGTCAAGATCGAAGTCGAGGTGGACTCGCTGGCCGAGCTCGACGAGGCCCTGGCCCTGGGCGTCGATGTCGTGCTGCTCGACAACATGCCGCTCGGCGTCCTCGCCGAAGCCGTGCGCCGGGCCCGCGGACGCGCCGTGACCGAGGCGTCCGGCGGCATCCAGCCAACGACCGCCGCCGCCATCGCCGCCACCGGCGTCGATCTCCTCTCGGTCGGCTGGCTCACCCACAGCGCCCCGGCTCTCGACGTCGCCCTCGACGTCGTTGCAGACAGTGCCCTCGACGGCGTTCCGGACAGCGCCCTCGACGTCGTTCCGGGTGCCGCAGCCGCCCTCGACGCCGTCCGATAGAATCGAGCGGCAGCCCACCGCGGAGAATCGCGGACGGGTGATCGTGATCTCGATGATAGGCTGAGATCGCCATGGCCGAAGCCCTCCATCCTGCTGTCGTGCTTCTGGATGAAGACGTCCGCATCCCCGGGGGCGTTCACGCTCTCGAGCAGTTCCGGCGCTGGTCTCACAGCGAGCAGTTCCCGGAGCGCGGCCGCATCGACTATCTCCAGGGCGACATCGAGGTGGACATGAGCCCCGAGGACCTGAATACCCACGGAACCGTGAAGGTCGCGATCGCCTCTCGGCTGCACGCGGTCGTTGCAGAGCGGGGCCTTGGCGAGGTCTTCGTGGATCGGGCGCGAGTCGCCTCTCCAGCCGCCGGCCTCTCGGTGGAGCCCGACGTGATGGTGGTGCTCTGGGAGTCGCTCGAGGCGGGACGCATCCTGAAGGTACCGTCGTCCCCCCCGCGGCCAGGACGTTATGTCGAGCTCGAAGGTGCTCCCGACCTGGTGGTCGAGGTGATCAGCAACAGCTCCGTGGGCAAGGACCGCAAGCGCCTGCCCGCGCTCTACGGGCGCGCCGGTGTGCAGGAGCTG
>DATKFK010000765.1:0-13181 GCA_035544375.1 Thermoanaerobaculia bacterium | reverse complement strand
ACGACGAAGAGGACGACGCCGAGTTCTTTGCTGGTCTCCTCGAAGTCCTCTTGCCCGGCGACGTACCATAGTTGCCACCGCTGCCGTCGTCCCCGACGTTCGACCGGTTCGTAGACTTCGCCCGCAAGATCGTCAACGTTCCAAAGTCTGAGATTGAAGAGCAAGAACGGCTCTATCGGGAGCGGCGCCACCTTCCGCCCAAGAAACCACGAGCGTAACAACCCATGAAGCGCGACTTCAACCTAATCCGTAAAATCATATTGACCGTCGAAGACGGTCCCACTGGATTTACTCACGGAGATGTCATTATTGATGGCTACTCTCACGAGGAAATCGGTTATCACAGCTACCTGATCATTGACTCAGGCTTGGCTGAGGGATTTGATGCGACGAACACGACCGACACGTCACCGGACTGGCGGATTCATAATCTGACAGCAGCCGGGCACGACTTTGCAGACGCAGCGCGCAGCGATACGACGTGGAACAAAGCTACAGGTATGATCAAGGACAAGGCTGGTGGCGTCACCCTGGACATACTGAAGCAATTACTCTTTGCTCTCGTTAGGAGCCAATTTGGGTTGTGAAAGGTCTTGCGGCATCAGCATAGCGGCGTTCTGAGCGTCCCGCAGGTGAGCCAAGTTGATTATTGCCCTGTGAAGGGTAGGGCGGATGTCGTGAACTGAAGGACGGTAAGCTGCCTCCGCTCCTTGCCTCAGCCGCGGCTGGGGGCGACCTGGCCGAAGGCGGCGACGAAGGCTTGCATCTGGTCGGCGGTGCCGATCGTCACCCGCAGGTGGTTGGGAAGGGCCGGGAACTCGCGCCCCACGTCCACGCCGTGCTGGCGCAGCGCCTGGATGGTGGGGCCGACCGGCTGGCGCAGGTCGATCATCATGAAGTTGGCGGACGACGGGATGGTGGCGAAGCCCAGGCGCTCGAGCTGGGCGCAGACGGCGGCCCTGACCTCGCGATTGAGCCGCCTGCCGCGGCTCACGTGCTCCTGGTCGCGCAGGCTGGCCCGCGCCGCCGCCAGGGCGAGGACGTTGACGCTGTCGTAGGCCTGGTGCTCGCGCAGCCGGGCGATGAGGGCGGGCTGCGCAACCGCGTAGCCGCAGCGCAGGCCGGCCATGCCGTAGATCTTCGAGAAGGTGCGGGTGACCAGCAGGTTGGGATGGGCGGCGACGAGGGGGATGACGCTCTCGAAGTCCGGATCGTCGACGAAGTGAAAATAGGCCTCGTCCACCAGCACCACGGTCCGTTCCGGGACCCTGGCGAGCAGCGCCCGCAGCTCCGCCTTGGGAGTGATCGTGGCGGTAGGATTGTTGGGATTGCAGACGTAGAGCAGCCCGGGGTCGGGCGCGGCCGCCAGCATCTTCGGCAGGTCGTGCCGAAAGTCGGCGGTGAGCGGCACCGCCAGCGCCTCGGCGCCGTGGCGCCGGGCATGGCGCGGCACCAGCTCGAACGTCGGCGCCGCCGCCACCGCCGGCCGTCCCGGCGCGGTGCAGGCGACCGCGGCGACCAGCAGGATCTCGCTCGAGCCGGCGCCGAGCAGCACCTGCCCGGCCTCGACGCCGTGCAGCCGCGCCAGGTCCTCGCCGAGGGCGTTCACGTGCTCGTCGGGGTAGCGCCAGGCCAGCCCGAACGCCTCACGCATGGCGTCGAAGGCGGCCGGCGACGGGCCGTAAGGGTTCTCGTTCGCGGAGAGCCGCACCACCTCGCCGGCAGCCTTGGCCGCGCGAGCCGGCACGGCCCCAGGCGCCAAAGCCCCGCGCCAACCCCGCCAAGCCGCGGGCGCCCAATCAGCAGCCCTTGCCGGAGCCGCCGTCGCCAGCCCGGCGCCGCCCGCCGCGGCGGCCCCCGCCCCGAGCAGCTGGGCGAACCGGCGCCGCGACAGGCCCCCGGCTCCCGTCGCACTCATCCGTTGGATCTTCCGGTCCTCGCCGCCCTGACCGCTCCGTCCATCAGCGCCGATCTGAGCCATCGGGTTCCTGGCCTTTCTCCCCGCCGGGGAATGTCTCATTGTCGCACGGGCAAGCCGGTTGCCGGCGGCGCCCTGAAACAACGCATACCCTCATGCCGTAAGACAGACAGCCAGTGGAACCGGCCAGCGCCCAGTCCAACCGGATGACCAGCACCTCGATGCGGCGCTTCTTTCAGGAGGGGATCATGAGAAAGCGATGGCTGCTCGGCAGCCTGGCGTTGGTGCTCGGAGCGGGGGCGTTGATCGCGGCGGTGCGCAGCACCAAGGCGGCCAAGCCGGGCGGCGACGATCTGCCGTTCCGGCTGGGCAAGGTACAGACCGAGGACCTGCAGGTGAGCGTGCGCGAGGTGGGCGCGCTCGACCCGGTCGACAAGGTGGACGTCAAGTCGGCCGTCTCCGGGCGCGTGACCGCGATCCGGGTGCGTGAAGGCGATGCGGTGAAGGTCGGCCAGGTCCTGGCGGAGGTGGAGCCCGACGTCAACCAGGCGCAGACCCTCTCGGACGTCCAGGGCGCGGTGGCGCAGGCGGAGGTCAAGCTGCACGACGCCGAGCGCGCGCTGGCGGTCCAGCAGGCGCTGTTCGACAACGGCCTGCTCCCGCGCGACTCGCTGCGCCCGTACGTGACCGGGCGCGACCTCGCCGCCGCCGACCTGCGCTCCGCCAGGAGCCGCTACCAGATCGTCGAGGACCGCGGCATCCCGATCTCCGGCGACGCCTCCAAGCAGCAGGCGCGCGTCACCTCGCCGATGGCCGGGGTGGTGATCACCAAGGGCATCCAGCTCGGCCAGACCGTGACCTCCGGCGTCTCCTCGTTCAGCGACGGCACGGTGCTGTTCACCGTCGCCAACCTCGAGTCGATGATCATCCGCGTCAAGCTCAACGAGGTGGACATCGCCAAGGTGAGCGTCGGCCAGCCGGTGCGCGTGACGCTCGACGCCTATCCGCAGAAGACCTTCACCGGCAGGGTGCGTTTCGTGGCGCCGGCCGCCAAGCTGCAGGACAAGATCAAGGTCTTCGACGTGGAGATCGCGCTCGACGCGCTGGAAGCCTCGTTCCACACCGGCATGAGCGCCAACGTCGAGATCCTGGGCGACCGCCGCGCCGCGGCGCTGTCGATCCCTCTCGAGGCGTTGCAGCGCCGGGACGGTCACCCGGTGGCCTACCGCCTGAAGACGGGCCTGTCCACGGACGCGATCGCCAAGGCGCGCGACGGCCTGGCCGGCCGCAACAAGTTCGTCTGGCTGTCCGATCACTGGCAGGACTACTTCGAGCCCGTTCCGGTGAGCGCCGGCATCGCCACCCTCGAACGCGTCGAAGTGCTGGCCTCCCGGAAATCCCTGCAGGCGGGCGAGCAGGTCTCGCTCGAGGACCCGACGCGCAAGAAGGTCGAGAAGGACGACGAGAACAACTGAGCCGCCATGCCGCTGGCCAGCCACCGTTTCGCGGCCCGCGCGGGACACCAACCATGCCCAACATCATCGAGACCCACCAGCTCACCAAGGTTTTCGGCAGCAACGGCAACGCCGTGCACGCCCTGCGCGGCATCGACCTGACGGTCGAGGAGGGGGAGCTGGTGGCGCTGGTCGGGCCCTCCGGCTCGGGCAAGTCGACGCTGATGGCGATCCTCGGCTGCCTCGACTCGCCGAGCGGCGGCACCTATTCGCTGGCCGGCCGCTGGGTCCACGACCTTTCGGGCGGCGAGCTGGCGCGGGTGCGCAACGGCAAGATCGGCTTCGTCTTCCAAAGCTACAACCTGCTGCCCAGGGCATCGGTGCGCCGCAACGTCGAGCTGCCGATGCTCTATGCCGGGGTCGGCCGCCGCGAGCGCCGCAGGCGCGCGGACGAGCTGCTCGAGCAGGTCGGCATCGCCGACAAGGCAGACGTCCTGCCGGCGCAGCTTTCGGGCGGCCAGCGCCAGCGCGTGGCGGTGGCGCGCGCCCTGGCCAACCGCCCGGCGCTGCTGCTGGCCGACGAGCCGACCGGCGCTCTCGACTCGCAGACCGGGCACGAGGTGCTGGCGCTGTTCCGCGAGCTGCACGCCCGCGGCAACACGGTGCTTTTGGTCACCCACGATCCGACGGTGGCGGCCATGGCCGAGCGCCGGGTCGAGATCCACGACGGTCTCGTCCGTGCCGCGCCGCCCGCGGAGGTGGCAAGCGCCGGCCAGCCATCGCCCGCCGCCGAGGCAGACGAGGACGCCGCGTGAACGGCCAGGGCGCCTGGGCCGAGCGGCTCGGCAGCGCCTGGATCGAGCTGCGCGAGAACCTGCCGCGGGCGGTGCTGCAGACCCTGGGCGTCATCCTGGGCGTCGCCTCGGTGGTGGGAGGGTTCTCGATCTCCGACAGCCAGCGCCGCCAGGCCGAGCGGCTCTTCGTGCGCATCGGCGGCCTCGACAAGCTCAACGTGCTGCCGTCCGAGGTGATCGACGACGGCTCGCCGACCGCATTGCAGACGGCCAACCTGGGCCTTCGCGCCGCCGACTCCGAGCGCGGCCGCGAGCTCGACGCCAAGCTGGTCGGCGCCGTCAGCGAGCAGAAACTCCTACGGGCGCGGGTGCGCTCGCAGCTCGCCGACCAGGAACGGCAGGTGACCGGCGTCGGCGGCGACTACCTGGCGCTCAACGGTTACGACCTCGAGCAGGGGCGCCGCTTCTCGCTCCACGACATGGAGACCGCCGCGCCGGTGGCGCTGCTCGGCAGCGAGGCGGCGGCCGACCTCTTCCCGACCGGCGAGATCGTCGGCCGGCCGCTGCGCATCGGCGACGTGCCGGTCACCGTCGTCGGCGTGCTGCGCGAGAAGGTCTTCCGCTTTCACGACGGCCAGAACAACCTGTTCGCCTGGCGCAACCGCCTGGTGGCGGTGCCGGCCACCCTGGTGACCCGGCGGATGCAGGGCGACGCCTACCGCCGCCTCGACCGGGTGACCTTCCGCATCCCCGACCTCAACGCCATGGCGCTGTTCTCGCGCTCGCTGGAATCGCAGCTCAAGGCGAGCCATCGCCAGCAGCGCGACTTCCGCCTCGACGACGTGGCGGCGCGGATCAAGCGCATGCTGAGCCAGGGCGACGTCTACAACGTCATCTTCCTGCTCTCCGGCATCCTGGCGCTGCTCGGCGGGGGCATGGTCAACGTCAACATCCAGATGGCTTCGCTCAAGGACCGGGTGCGCGAGGTGGGGGTCAAGATGGCCATCGGCGCCTCGGGGGGCGAGATCTTCAAGGCGTTCATGACCGAGGCCCTGCTGATGACGCTCTTCGGCACCTGCCTGGGGCTCGTGGCCGGCGTCGTCTTCTCCAAGGCGATCACCGCCTCGATCGGGGTGCCGCTCGCCATCTCGGTGGCGAGCTTCGGCTGGGCGGCGGCGCTGGCCGGCGCCTTCGGTTTCCTCTTCGCGCTGTACCCGGCCTGGAAGGCGAGCCGCCTGTCGCCGATGGCGGCGCTGCGCTATGAGTGAGCGCCCGGCGCGCCGCGGCATCGGCGCCCAGCTCAACCTGGTGGCGGAGGTGGTGACCGGCGGCCTGTTCGAGCTGTGGGCGCACAAGCTGCGCTCGCTGCTGACCCTCAGTCTCCTGACCCTGGGCGTCTTTGCGCTGGTCGTGATGACCTCGGTGCTCGACGGCATCATGGACAAGGTGACGACCGGCTTCGCCGGCATGAGCTGGGACGGCACGGTGATGCTGGCGCCCAAGGACCCCAAGACCACCGAGGACCAGAAGCGCTTCGCGATGAGCCCGGGGCTGCGCTACGAGGACCTGCCGCGCGTGACCGCGGCGTTTCCGGGGATCGCCGGCTTCGTGCCGCGGGCTTTCAAGAGCGTGGCGGTGCGCCTCCCCGGCGGCAGCGAGAAGGTCTTCGTCACCGGTGTGGACGCCGACTATGCGCGCCTGATGAACCGGCCGATCGGCCTGGGCCGCGGCCTGACCGACGACGACGTGCGGCGGCACTCGACCGTGGCGGTGGCGGGGGCCACCCTTGCCGCCAAGCTCTTCTCGGGCGCCGACCCGGTGGGCCGCGACGTGGTCGCAGACGGCGTCAGCTTCCGCCTGGTCGGGGTGCAGGCGCCGGAGCAGATCTTCAGCGAAGACAACTACATGGACGCCAACGGATTGCTCATCCCGCTGACCACTTACATGGACCGGATGGATTCCGAGCATCGCCTGGCGAAGCTGGGGGTCAAGCTGCGCGAGAAGAAAGACCTCGACGAGGTCTCGGCGCTGCTCGTCGGCCGCGCCAAGCAGGCTCACCACGGCATCGAGGACGTCGAGATCGTCAACCTCGACGCCGAGGCGGCGCGCTCCTACCAGAACTTCCTCCAGCAGATGCACGGCTGGCGCGTGGTGCTCTTCAGCCTCGCCGGCACGGTGCTGCTGGTGGGAGGGGTCGGGGTGCTCTCGGTGATGCTGATCTCGCTCGCCGACCGCCGCTACGAGATCGGCCTGCGCAAGGCGATGGGCGCCACCGACCCGCAGATCTTTACCCAGTTCCTGCTCGAGGCCCTGGTCCTGGCCGCGCTCGGCGCCCTGGGCGGCACGCTGGCCGGCAGCGTCCTCTGCCGCGCCCTGGCCGACAAGTTCCCCTACGGCCTGGTGGTCAATCCGCTGGGCCTCGCCGCCGCCTGGGCCACCGCCCTGCTGCTGGCCGTCGGCTTCGGCCTCTATCCCGCCATCCGCGCTTCCCGGCTGTCGCCGATGGCGGCGATGCAGTAGCGCCGCCGCTTCGCGACCGCCGGCCGCGCCATCCTGTTCATCGTCGAACTGATCCGAGCGGCGGCGGCTCGGTACTCAGCCGGCGACCGGCGTCACCTTGCCGCTCTCGCGGCCCAGGCCCTCCTTGGGCACGTCGATGCCCAGCGCGGTGGCCAGGCTGATCTGGTGGTCCTGCTCCTGGACCAGGATCTGGCGCAGGTCCTCGGCCAGGGCGTACTCGCCCAGCGCCTCGGCCTGGCGCACGCGGTCGCGATAGTTGCGGACTGTCTCGTTCTCGTTCTCGAGATCGAACCTGAGCATCTCCTCGGCCTTGTCCGAGGTGCGCACTGCCTTCGGCTTGGCGGTGGGCTGGCCGCCGAAGTAGTCGATCTGCTCGGAGAGCGTCAGCGCGTGCTGGAGCTCTTCGCCGGCGTGCTTCTCGAGCTCGGCGGCGATGTTCATGTAGGCGGCGCCCTTGAGCACCTTGCTGTAGATCACGTAGGAGATGATGGCCTGGTACTCGCGGGCGAGGTCCTCGTTGAGCAGCTCGATCAACCTTTCGCGGGTGATGGTCTCGTCATGCGCCACGGATGGTTCCCTCCTGTGACTGCGCATCGCCGTGAGATCCCGGCGGTGCGCCCGGTTTGCTCTCCCCGGGGCTGCGCGCCCCGCTCCTGGTTCTCACGGCCGGGCGAATGGTCTCGCGGGCCAAGGTTCTTTGCAAGTTCCGTGTCATCTCGAGGTGCAGGTTTTCAGGTCACCGCTGCTGTCCGGCGGCAGGTGCGGCTCGCACCAGCTGCATGGTGGAGAAGAGGTGATGCGCCTCGTGGAGCAGGAAGAACTCGAGCCACAGCGGGATCGGCATCGCTCCCAGCACGGGGTGAACGCCGCGGCGCGAGAGGTCGGCCGGCGGGATGGCCGCCACTGCCGCCACCAGGCCGGCGCGGCGCGCGGCGAGCTCGGCGGTGACCGCCGCAAGCGGCAGGGCCGCCCAGCGCGGCCACTCGGGGTCCTCCTCGGCACGGTAGCGGGGGAGGGATGGCTCCGGCTCGGCGAGGATGCGCCGCAGGCGCTCGCCGGTGACCTCGTGATGGCGCGCCAGGTGTGCCAGCTGCTCGCGCGCCGACCATTTCCCCGGCGCGGGCCGGCGTTCGAGCGCATCGTCGTCGACCCCGGCGAGCAGCAGGGGCAAGGTATCGAGCTGCGTGCGCAGCCTGACGGCCGTGGTTTCCGGCAGCATAGAGATCCTTTCTCTCCCGGCGGTCTCGGCGGTCCCGGCGGCCCGGCGGGCAGGCATCCCGGAGGACATCGGCGCGGGCCGGATGCCAGGCGTGGCCGGCCCCTCAGCATAGCCTGCTCAATGTATGATCCGCGCATGACCGACCTTGCGCAGCGCATCCTCCGCCTGTCGCCCCTGGCGCTCCTGATCGCGGTCCTGCCGTTTGCCGCCTGTCACAAGAGTGAGGAGGCGCAGCCGGCTGCCGGCACATCCCCCGCTCCCGCCGCCGCGCCGGCGGCCGCGCCGGCCGCGGCGCCGGCAGTGCCGGCAACGCCGCTCAAGGTCGTCGCGCTGACGATCGGCAAGAGCGTCGGCGCCGACCACAAGGTCACCGCCGAAGCCGACACCTTCGCGCCGGGCGATACCGTCTACGCCGCGGTCGGCACCACCGGCGCCTCGCCCGGCGCCAAGCTCACGGTGCGGTGGTCGACCGTATCGCGCAGCGGCGCCGAAAAGCCGGCCGGCGAAGAAACGAAGACCATAGCGCCAACCGGCGACGCGGCGACCGAGTTCCACCTCGTCAATCCTGTCGGCCTGGCCACCAGCGACTACAAGATCGAGGTTCTCCTCGACGGCCAGTCCGTGGCCGCGAAAGCCTTCAGGGTCGCGAAGTGATCTCCGCGGCGGCGTCCACCGAGGCGAGCGCGCCCATCTGCAGCAGGAAGGCCAGGACTCCGAAGTAGTTGTTGTTGAAGACCCGCGAGAAGAAAAAGATCCAGAAGGACACCAGGAAGGCGCCCAGCATCGCCTGGGCCACGCCCGGCCGGCGGAGCAGGCGCGCCATCAGCAGCACGCCGAGGGGTAGGGCGGTCAAGAGCAGGTAAGGGGTCAGCGAGAAGTAGGCCGCGCGATCCGGCGCCCAGCGCAACGCCGCGGCGAGCATCGCGAACCCGAAGCCCGGCGTGCCGCCGAGCGGGTAGCTGTCCGGGCTCAGGCCGGCGTTGAAGCGGTAGACGTCGTCGACGAAAGCGGCGGGCCCCCAGGCGAAGAACGGCAGCACCAGCAACGCGAAGATCGCCGCCCCGACCGCCAGGCCCCGGCGCAA
Source organism: Thermoanaerobaculia bacterium (assembly GCA_035544375.1). Classification (GTDB taxonomy): domain Bacteria; phylum Acidobacteriota; class Thermoanaerobaculia; order Multivoradales; family UBA5704; genus JASLEW01. The sequence goes on along the minus strand of DATKFK010000765.1, from coordinate 4,192 downwards.
GGTGGGACGCGGCCAGGTGCGCCAGGCGCAGACCAGCAGGAAGGGCGCCACGAACCAGGCGAACTGCTTGAGCGCGCAGGCCAGCGCCAGGCAGCTGAAGAAGGCCAGGGCGCGGCGCCGCGCCAGGGCCACCAGGGCAAAGAGCAGGAACGAGATGACATAGATGTCGTTGCGTCCCACGACCACGTACGGCACCACCAGCGGGTTGAGCGCGAAAGCGGTCTGCGCCAGCTCGCCGGCGCCGCGATGGCGGAAGGCGAGCGGGGCAAGCCAGACGCCGGCGGCGTAGAGCAGCAGGTAGACGAGACGCTGGTCGAACGGCCAGTGGACCGCGTCCGCCAGCGCGATCAGCGGCGCCGGCAGCACGAAGCTCGCGGGCAGGTAGGGGTTGTGCCGCAGGATTCCCGGAATCGCCACCCCGGCGAGCGGCGTCTTGGAGTAGTCGGCGCCATAGGGATCGATCCCGTGCAGCAGCAGGCGCGCGGATTCCTCGGTCTGGATGACGCCGCCGTCGTGGGCGAAGTGCAGCGGCTGGCCGCTGGCGAAGCGCTGGCGGGCGCGGCCGGCGATCGGCAGCGCCACGATGAGCACTCCCAGGACGGCGAGAGTCGCCCGCTTCCAGGCGCGGTAGGACCGCCGCTCGGTGCCGCCCGGCAGTGCCAGCGCCGCGGTCAGGAACAGCAGCAGGGTCCCGACCGCTCCGACCGCCAGCACCGTGCGCGCCACCTCGCCGTCCCAGCGCGAAAACCGCCCCAGGGTGGAGAAGGCCGGGTCGCCCGTCACCTGCAGCGCCACCAGCATGCCGAGCAGGAACAGCAGCCAGGGGTCGAGCGCCAGCAGCGGATCACGCGGTGCCTCGCCGGCCCGCTCAGCCGGGCCGGTCCGCTCGGCCGGGCCGGTGGCGGCCTCCTCGACGCGATCGGCGCCGCGCTGTTCGGTCATCTTGGCGGGCTACTCTACACGGTCGGCGCGCAGCCGCGGCGCGCGCGGCGGGCGGTGCCGACCTCTCCAGAGGCCGACCTGCCGCCCGGTACCTGCGACGTGAAGGCGGATCTTATGGGCTGCGAGCCGATCCTGGGAATGCGGGTTAGACTCCGCCCTCGAACAACCTCGGAGATCTCCTATGCCCAGGCGAAGCTTCGTCGTGCTGGCAGTCGCGTGCGTGGTGCCGGTCGCCGCCGTTACGGCCCGGCCCGCCGCCGCTGCGTTCACCCTCGAGCAGGTGCTCGGCGCGCCGTTTCCAGATCAGCTGGCGGCCGCGCGCCAGGGTGAGCGCGTGGCCTGGGTGATGAATCGCCGGGGCGAGCGCAACGTCTGGATCGCCGACGGGCCGGCGTTCGTGCCCCGCCAGGTCACCCATTACCAGGGCGACGACGGCCAGCCGCTCGCGAGCCTGCGCCTCACCCCGGACGGCAAGACGGTGCTCTACGTGCGTGGGACCGAGGTCAACGAGGCCGGCGAGTCGGCCAATCCCACCAGCCGTGCGCAGGCGCCGAAGCAGCAGGTCTGGGCGCTGGCGGTCGACGCCGGCGTTGCCGGCAAGGCCAGGCCCCGGCTGCTCGGAGACATGGGCTGTGCCGAGGAGGGGTGCGAGGACGTCCAGGTCTCGCCCGACGGCCGCCAGGCAGTCTGGGCGGCCAGGCACCACCTATGGCTGGCGCCGGTAGCCGCGCCGGCAGCGGCCGGCGCGCCGGCCGCGGGCGGTGCGGCCGGGGCCGCCGGCGGGCGGGCGGCGAGCGGCGCGCCGGCGCGCCAGCTGAACGGCCTCCAAGGCGACAGCTCGGAGGCCCAGTGGTCGCCGGACGGCAAGCGCCTGGCCTTCCGGCTCAACCGCGGCGACCATGCCTACGTCGTGGTCTACGACCTCGCGACCGAGGGCGTGACCTACCTCGCCCCCAGCGTCGACCGCGACGAGCTGCCGCGCTGGTCGCCCGACGGCTCGCGCCTGGCCTTCATCCGTGAGCCGTCGGCTGCCGAGAAGCTGCCGCTCATCCCGGAGCAGCCGAGTCCCTGGAGCCTGTGGGTGGGCGATCCGGCGACCGGCGCGGCGCGCGAGATCTGGCGCAGCAGCACCGGCCCCGAGGGTTCGCTGTCGCCGTTCGCCGGCGATTCGTTCTACTACGGTGCCGGCGACCGCATCGTCTTCGCGTCGGAGCAGAACGCCGGCGGCCGCAACCACCTGTACTCCATCCCGGCGGCGGGGGGGCAGCCGGTCGAGCTGACCCCGGGCGATTTCGACGTCGAGGAAGCCGTGATGAGCCCGGACGGCGGCAGCGTCCTGTACTCGGCCAACGAGCACGGCGCCGATCCCGCCGACGAGGACCGGCGGCACCTGTGGCGGGTCGGCGTCGCCGGCGGCTCGCCGCGGGCGCTGACGTCGGGGCAGGGGATCGAGTGGTCGCCGGTCGAGACCGGCGACGGCAAGGCGGTGCTCTGCCTCGGTGCGAGCGCCACCACGCCGGCCATGCCCTATCGCCTCGCCGCCGGCCCCGGCTCCGCCGCCGCCTCCGGCGCCATGCCGGGAGTGGCCGCCGGCGCGGCTCCCGCGCCCGCGGGCGGGCGCGTGCCGCTGGAGCCGGACCTGGTGCCCGCCGATTTCCCCGCGGCCGAGCTGGTGGTGCCGCGGCAGGTGGTGTGGCAGAGCGCCGACGGCCTGTCGATCCACGGCCAGCTGTTCTTGCCGCGCGCGGCTATCGGCGCGGGCGGGGCCGGCGGGGCTGCCGGGTCAGCGGCGGCCGGGGCTGCCGGACCAGGGGCGCTGCCGGCCTTGATCTTCACCCACGGCGGGCCGGTGCGGCAGATGCTGCTCGGCTTTCACTACATGTACTACTACCACAACTCCTACGCGATGAATCAGTACCTCGCCAGCCGCGGCTATGTCGTGCTGTCGATCAACTACCGGCTGGGCACCATGTACGGGCGCGCATTCCGCGAGGCGCCTCATGCCGGCTGGCGCGGCTCGGCGGAGTACGCCGACGTGGTGTCGGGGGCCCATTGGCTGCAGGGCCTGCCGCAGGTGGACCCGGGCCGCATCGGCCTTTGGGGCGGCTCTTACGGCGGCCTCCTCACCGCGCTCGGGCTGGCCCGCAACTCCGACCTGTTCAAGGCCGGGGTCGATTTCCACGGCATTCACGACTGGTCCCTGTTACTGCCGCGCGGCGACGGTGCGTCGTCGTCGCCGGCGGCGCCGCCCGACCTGCGGGAGGCCCGCCGGCTGGCCTTCGACTCGTCCCCCGCGGCCGCGGTCGACTCCTGGCGCTCGCCGGTCCTGCTGATCCACGGCGACGACGACCGCAACGTGCCGTTCGGGCAGACCCGCGACCTGGTGCAGCGGCTGCGCGACCGCGCGGTGACGGTCGAGCAGCTGATCTTCCCCGACGAGATCCACGACCTGCTGCTCTGGAAGGACTGGGTCCGTTCCTACCGGGCCGCCGCCGATTTCCTCTCCCGCACCTTGCAGGCGCGGCCGGTGCCGTGAGGACGTCCCGGATCCAATGGGCTCCTGAAACCCCAGAAACCCCATCTGCTGCTTGAATTCGGATAGGCCCTGGGGTTACGATGGGGCGACGCGCCCCATCGCCGCTCCAGGCAGGGCCTTCGGCATCATGCCGATGCCCCCGCCTCATGATCCAGAATCGTTCCGTCTGCGGGACGACCCCACGAGGAGGCTACATGTCGCGATTGTCGCAAAAACTCTTACGTCTGATGCTATCCATGGCACTCTGCCTGGCGGTCGCCAGCGCCGGGATGGCCACGCCATGGAGTAACGTGCCGCGCCCCGGCGCCGCCACCGCGAAGGTCACCGCACCGCGATCCGGCTCCCAGGCGGGCGCCGCGCGGGTGCCGGTGATGGTCGAGCTGGCCGAGGCACCGGCGGCGATCGACTGGGCCACGGCGCTCGCCGACAGGTCGGTGGCGCGGGCGCAGGCCCTCGCCAACGCCCGCCGGGCCGCCAAGGCCAAGATCGCCCTGCTCGGGCCGCGCCAGGAGCGTCTCAGCGCGACGCTGGCCGCGGCGCCGATCAAGGCCCAGGAGCTGTACCGGCTCAAGCGGGTCATGAACGCCGTCGCCGTCATGGTCGAGCCGGCGAAGCTCGATCAGATCCGCTCGCTGCCCGGCGTCAAGCGGGTGCGGGTGATCACCCTCGAGGTCCCGGTCAATGCCACCAGCGTGCCGTTCATCGGCGCGCCGG
>DATKFK010000764.1:0-8049 GCA_035544375.1 Thermoanaerobaculia bacterium | reverse complement strand
GGGGGGGGGGGGGGGGGGGGGGGGGGGGGGGCGGGCACCGCCGCGAGCCGAGCGGCTGGCGGGCCTGGTGCTCTCCGGGGCGCCGGGGATGTTCTCGGCGGGACTCGACGTCCCCCACCTGCTGACGCTGGACCGAGACGGCATCCGCGCGCTGTGGAGCAGCTTCTACGCGCTGCTGCGCGGCATCGCCGCGTCGCCGCTGCCGGTGGTGGCGGCGATCACCGGCCACAGCCCGGCCGGCGGGGCGGTGCTGGCGCTCTACTGCGACCTGCGGGTGATGGCCGAAGGCGAGTTCCGGATCGGCCTCAACGAGGTGCGGGTCGGGCTGCCGATGCCGCCGGTGATCCTGGCGGCGATGCGGCGGTTGGTAGGGCCGCGGCTGGCCGAGCGGATGTGCGTCAGCGGCGCGCTGGTCTCTCCGGCCGAGGCGGCGCGCATCGGCCTGGTCGACGAGGTGGCGCCGCCCGAACGGGTGGTGGAGAGGGCCGTGGCCATGGCGGCGGAGCTGGCGGCGCTGCCGGGCGCGGCGATGGCGGCGACCCGGCGCCTGGCCCGCGCCGACCTGGTGGCGATGTTCGACGCCGCCGGCGCCGAGATGGAGAGCGTGCTCGATTCGTGGTTCAGCGCCGAGGCGCAGGCCACGATGCGGGCCCTCGTCGAGCGGCTGGCGCGCAAGCGGGCGGCCGCCGGCGGCTAACCACTCACACCCGCAGGCGGTCCTGCGGCCGGGCCACCAGCGCATACAGCGCCGGCATCAGGAAGACGCTGATCAGCAGGCGCGAGAAGAGGCCGCCGACGATGACCAGGGCGAAGGGCCGCTGGGTGTCGGAGCCGACGGTGGTCGACAGCGCCGCCGGCAGCAGGCCCAGCGCGGCGACCAGGGCGGTCATCATGATCGGCCGCAGGCGCAGGATGGCGGCCTGGCGGGTCGCCGCGCCGATCTCCATCCCCTCGATGCGCAGCTGGTTGGCGTAGGAGATGAAAATCACCGCGGTCTGTACCGAGACCCCGAAGAGCGCGAGAAATCCGATCGCCGACGAGACCGAGAACGGCGTACCGGTGATCGCCAGCGCCAGCAGGCCGCCGACCGGGTCGGAGATCAGCACCGCGAGCACGGTGACCAGCGGGAACTTGAGGTTGTCGTACAGCAGGAACAACAGCATGAAGATGAGCAGCAGGGTGAGCGGCAGGATGAACTGGAGCTGCCGGCGCGAGGCGGTGTATTCCTCGTACTCGCCGCCCCAGACCATGCGGTAGCCGGCAGGGAGCTTGACCGCCGCCGCCACCTGCCGCTGGGCATCCTCGACGGCGCCGGCGAGATCGCGATCCTTGACCGAGTACTGCACGCCGATGTAGCGCGAGTTGCCCTCGCGGTAGATGAACGAGGCGCCACTCGCCACCCGCACGTCGGCGACCTCCTTGAGCGGCACCTGCTGCCCGCGGGGCGTGGCGATCAGGATGTTGGCGATGGCCTCCGGCGTCTGCCGGAACCGCGGCTCGAGCCGCACCACGAGGTCGAAGAGCTTCTCGCCCTGCACCACCTGGGTGGCGGCGGCGCCGCCCACCGCGGCCGCGACCAGGCCGTTGACGTCCGCGACGTTGAGCCCGTAGCGCGCGCTCTTGGCGCGGTCGACGCTGACGGTGAGGCTGGGCTGGCCCAGCTGCTTGACCACCGACAGCTCGCCGATCCCCCGCACCCTGGCCATGACGTGCTTGATGGCGCTGGCGCGGTCCTCCAAGGTCCGCAGGTCGGGTCCGAAGATCTTCACCGCCAGGGAGCTCTTGAGCCCGGTCTCGGCCTCGTCGACCGCGTCCTCGGCCGGCTGGGTGTAGTTGAAGACGATGCCGGGAAAGGCCTGCAGCTTCTCGTTGATCGCCGCGACGAGCGCGGCCTTGTCGCGATAGCGGCCCGACCACTCGCCGTAGGGCTTCAGGCCGACGAAGAACTCGTTGTTGAAGAAGCCGGTGGGATCGGTGCCGTCGTCGGGGCGTCCGAGCTCGTTGGCGACGATGGTGACCTCCGGAAAGGAGCGCAGGATCGCCCTCACCCGCGGCGAGATCTTCGCCGCCTCCTCGAACGAGATGGTGTAGGGGGTGGTGGCGCGGATCCACAGCGCCCCCTCGTCGAGATGGGGCATGAACTCGGCGCCGATGCGCGGCACCAAAAGCAGCGAGGCGGCCAGGATGAGGATCGACACGAGGCAGGTGATCCAGGGATGGGCCAGGCTGGCGTCGAGCGCCCGCGCGTACGCGGCGCGGATCGCCTCGAAGGCGGGGTTGTGGCGCTCGCGCACGCCGCGCCGCAACGCCCAGGTGCACAGCAGCGGCACCACGGTCAGGGTGACCAGGAAGGCGCCGATCAGCGCGAAGATGGTGGTGTCGGCCATCGGCTTGAACAGCTCGCCCGCCGCGCCGGCGAGGGCGTAGATCGGCAGGAAGCCGGCGACGATCACCGCCACCGCGTAGAAGATGGGCCGGTCGACCTCCGATGCCGCTTTCACGACGACGTCGCGGATCTGGAACGGCTCCTGGCGCAGCGACAGGTGCCGGAAGATGTTCTCGACCATCACCACCGCGCCGTCGACCAGGATGCCGAAATCGATGGCGCCGATCGACAGCAGGTTGGCGGGCACGTGCTTGAGATCGAGACAGATGAAGGCAAAGAGCAGCGACAGCGGGATGGTGATCGCAACGATCAGGCCGGTGCGCACGTTGACCAGGAAGAAGATCAACACCAGGAGCACCAGCACCATGCCGCGCAGCAGGTTGTCCTCGACCGTGCGGATGGTCAGCGCGATGAGCTCGCGCCGGTCGTAGAACGGATGCACCTTGACGTCGGGGGGCAGGACCGACTGGTTGATCTCGCGCGTCTTGCGCTCCAGGCGGTCCAGCACGACCTGCGCCTGTTCGCCGGTGCGCATGAGGATCACGCCTTCGACCGCCTCGTCGCGATCGTCGAACCCGAACTGCCCCAGGCGCGGCGCCTCGCCGATGACCACCTCGCCGACGTCCTTGACCAGCACCGGCGTGCCGTTGCTGACGGCGAGCACGACGTTGCCGATGTCCTCCGGCGTTTCCAGCCGCCCGAGGCCGCGGACGTAATAGAACTGCCCGCCCTGCGAGTAGAAGCCGCCGCCGGCGTTGCCGTTGTTGGCGGCCAGGGCCGTCACCACCGCCGGCACCGACAGCCCGGCGCCGGCGATCCTGACCGGGTCGAGCAGCACCTGGTACTGCATCGTCGGGCCGCCCAGGCCCGAGTCGTCGGCCACTCCGGGCACCGACTTGTATTGCCGCTCGACGATCCAGTCCTCGATCGTCTTGAGCTCCATCGGCGAGCGGTCGGGGCTCTCGAGGACGTAGCGGTAGATCAGGCCGGAGGGCGGCGAGAGCGGGGCGAGGGAGGGGGTGACGCCGGCCGGCAGCGCGACGTCGGAGAGGCGCTCGAAGACCTGCTCGCGGGAGAAGTACTTGTCCGTCCCGTTCTCGAACGTCATGCGGACGTCCGACAGACCGTAGAGCGAGATCGAGCGCACCACGGTGACGTTGGGCAGGCCGTTCATCTCGATCTCGAGCGGCACGGTGATCAGGCGCTCGACCTCTTCCGCGGCCTGGCCCTGCCACTGGGTGATGATCTCCACCAGCGGCGGCGAGATGTCGGGATAGGCGTCGACCGGCAGGCGCTGGAACGAGTAGATGCCGGCCGCCAGCAGCAGCACCGAAAAGAGCACGGTCAGGAAGCGCTGGCCGACCGCCGTCGCGACCACCCGGTGGATGATCGAGGCGGGATGGCCCAGCGGCCGCACCGGCCGGTCGGGGCTCACAGGTTCTCCGCGGTCTGCAGGAAAAGGCCGCCGTCGACCACCACCGACTCGCCGGCCTTTAGCCCGGCGGTGATCTGCTGGCGGTCGCCGCTGCGCGCGCCGATCTGCACGCGGCGCCTGGCGAACGTGCCGCCGGCGCTGGCGATGAAGACGAAGGGCAGGTTCTCTTCGTTGCGCAGCACCGCCGAGACCGGGACCAGGAGGCCGCTGCTCTGCCGCCGCGAATGGATCGCCACCTGGACGTAGAGATCGCGTTTCAGCGCCTCGCCGGGGTTGGCGACGTCGAGCCGCACGGCGACGGCACGGGTGTTGGGATCGACCAGGGCGGCGATATAGGCGACCCTGCCGGGCAGCGGCGGGCGGCCCGCGACGCTCAGGACCTCCGCCGGATCGCCGGCTGCCACGAACGGCAGGTCGGCCTCGAAGACATTGGCCAGCACCCACACCCGCGACATGTCGGCGACGGTGAAGCAGGGCGTGGTGCCGCCCTGCAACAGCTGTCCGGGCGTGATCAGCCGCTCCACCACCGTGCCGGCGATCGGCGAGCGCAGGATGCCGGCGCGGTTCGCCACCGGCCGGTTGTCGCGGATGGCCGCCAGCATCTTGTCGTCGACGCCGAGCGCGCGCAGCTGCTCGAGCGCCGCGTCGCGATCGGACTCGGCGGCGACGGCGTCGCTTTCGGCCTGCTCCAGCTCGCGGCGGGCGATCGCGTCGTTCTTGAACAGCAGGGCGTCGGCGTCGGCGATCCGCCGCGCGTTGCGCGCCGCCGCCTCGGTCTTGCGCAGCGCGCTGACGTCGGCCGCGAAGTCCGGCGAGGCGATCGCGGCCAGGGGCTGACCGCGGCCGACGCGGTCGCCGACGCCCGCCAGCAGCCGCGTCACCGGACCGGAGATGGGCGCCAGCACCTGGGTGGAGCGGTTCTGGTCGAAGGCGACCGTGCCGCTGGCCTCGACGGTGCGCTGGAAGGGCTGGACGGCGGCCGGTTCCGTCCGGATGTTGCGCCGCTGCTCCGGCGTCAGGCGCACCTCGCCGGCGGGGGGGCCGGCCGGCGCCGCCGCCCCGGTGACGTCGGTGTGACAGCCTGCCAGGGCCAGCGCCAGCCCGGCTCCCAGGATGGTGACGAGTCGTTTCATGGCCTGCCTCCCGGGCCTGCCGGAGGAAGAGGGGCTCCCACCGCCAGCTCGAGGGCGGCCTGAGCATCGTTGGCGGAGCCGAGGGCGTCCACGTACTGGCGCTGGGCGTCGACCAGGGCTCGCTTGGCGTCGAGGAAGTCGAGCGCCGACGAGCGGCCCAGCCCGTAGCTGAGCGAGGCGACGCGGTAGACCTCCCGCGCTTCCGGCAGCAGCTCGTCGCGGATGAAGACCGCCTGGCGCAGGGAGGTCGCGGCAGTGGCGTAGGCGCTGCGCACGTCGAGGCTCACCTGGACGCGCTCGTCACTGCTTTGGGCCGCCAGCTCCAGCTCGCGGTGGCGGGCGTTGGCGACCTCCCCCTTCTCGTGCTGCCAGAAGAAGATCGGGACGCCGATGAGCAGGGTGGTCGTGTAGGTGGTGGGCCCGTTCTCGAAGGCGTTGCGGGCCAGGGTGAGATTGAAGTCCGGCGCCCAGAACTCGCGGGCCAGCCGGGTGGCGGTCCTGGCGCCCTGGCGCTGCGCCGCGAGGCTGAGCAGCTCCGGCCGCGACGCCTCGGCCAGCCGCTCCAGGCTGTCGACGTCGGGCAGCGTGCCGGGCACGGCGAGCGGCTCGGTCACCTCGAGCGGTGCGCCGCCCAGGTGGCCGCAGACGCGATTGAGCGTGGCGCGGGCCGAGTCGATGGTGCGCTCGTTGGCGATCAGGTCGTTCTCGGCCTGCGCCAGGTCCACCTTCGCCTTGACCACGTCGACCTTGGCGGCCGTGCCGGCGAGGTAGCGGTCCTGGGTCTTGGCGAGGAATTCGAGCGAGAACTGCTTGCTCTGCTCGAGGTCCTCGCGATGGCGAAGGGCGACCAGCAGGGCGTCGTAGTCCTGTGCCGCCTGCGATGCCACCTGGTGGCGCGTCTGGGTGACGGAGAATTCGGCGGCCCTGAGGGCGGCGGTCGCCACGTCCCGGCGCAGGCGCCGCTTGCCCGGAAACGGCACGATGAAGCCGACATAGAGGTCGGTGATGTTGCCCGAGCCCACGTCGAGCGGGTGCGTTTCTCCCATGGTGTCGGCGCTCAGCGTGGGATCGGCGAACGCGGCGGCCGTCACCACCTGCGCGCGGGCCTCTTCGACCTGCTGCAGGGAGGCGAGGATGCCGGGATTGCGGGCCAGCGCCTCGTCGACCGCCTGGCGCCGCGAGAGGCGCAGGGGAGTGCCCGCCGAGGCAGCCGTTGCCGTTGCCGGCGCGGGCGCGGTCCCCTGGGCGCTGGCGCCCGCCTGCGGCGAGCCCATGGCCACCGCCATCGCGGCTTGCGCGCATCCGGGAATTGCCAGCAGCGTGGCGCCGAGGGCGACGCCACGAGTACGACGTTTGAATCCGATCACGGAGCCCTCCGAGAGCTCGCTTACGACTTACGAAGGGACAGGATGAGACGGTGGGGCTAGCGGCGCGGCGGGGCCCGGCCGCAGGCGCGGTCGAGCGTCAGCCAGCAGTGACGCTCGCCAGGGACGGGGACTGCCTGGGCGGGGCGTGGCAACGGCACGGCCAGGGGAAGGCCCGCCTGCGCCACGACCACCAGGCTGGCAACCCTGCAGGCGGGGCACTCATCGGACGCCGCAAGGCCGGCGGAGCTCGCAGGGTGGGCGTGGAGCTGTGGCGCGAAGGCGAAGATCTCGGCTGCCAGGAACAGCACGCTGACCAGCAAAGCGGCGCGGCGGAGCCCTGAAACCGGCATGGCGCGCAGGGTAGCACACCCCAGGAGCGGCTGTAGAATGGCTGCTGTCCGCTTGGCGAGCGATCCATGATTCCCTCCCCTCAGGGCGAACGCGAAGGCACCGGCCTCATCATCGACGACGAGCCGCAGATCCGGCGCGTGGTGCGCAATGCGCTGCAAGGGGAGCTGGCCCGGCTGCTGGAAGCGGCGACCGGCAGCGAAGGCATCGACCTGGCGGCGGCGGAGAAGCCCATGCTGGTGGTGCTCGATCTCGGCCTGCCGGACATGCCGGGCATCGAGGTGTGCCGCGAGATCCGCAAGTGGTCGAGCGCGGCCATCGTGGTGCTCTCGGCACGCCAGTCGGACACCGAGAAGGCGCTGCTGCTCGACGCCGGCGCCGACGACTACGTCACCAAGCCGTTCAGCACGCTGGAGCTCACGGCTCGCGTGCGCGCCAACTTGCGGCGTGCCCAGGCGGTCCAGCAGCCGGTCGAGCACCGGGTCGCGATCGGCGAGCTGGTGGTGGACCTCGCCGCCCGCACGGTGCGCCGGAGCGAGCAGCCCGTCCATCTCACGCCCATCGAATGGGAGCTGCTGCGCACCTTCGTCACGCAGGCGGGGCGCACGCTGACTCACCGCCAGCTGTTCAACGCGGTGTGGGGGCGCACGTTCGGCGACCCGCAGCAGTATCTGCGCGTCCACGTCGCCAACCTGCGGCGCAAGATCGAACGCGATCCGGTCCGGCCAGAGGTCATCGTCACCGAGCCCGGGGTGGGATACCGCCTCGAGATGCCGGGCTGATGCGCGAGGCCGGGCAGAGCGGCTGGCGCCGGTGGTGGTTCGGGCGCCCGGGCAGCTGGCTGTTCTGGGGGGCGACGCTGCTGGCGGTGACGGTGGCCCTGGTGTCGGTGCGCGGCGATCTCGACCAGGCCCACGTCACGCTCATCTACATGCTGGTGGTGCTCGGCGGCAGCGCCAGCGGCGGGCGGGCCCTCGGCTTCACGCTGGCGTGCGCCTGCTTCCTGCTCATCGACTACTTCCTGCAAACGCCGTTCGACACGCTGTCGGTCGACAAGCCGCTCGACTGGGTGGTGCTGCTGGCCTTCCTGGTGACGGCGACGGTGGCGGCCCAGCTGCTCGGCCGCGCCAACGCCGAGGCGGCGGCGGCGCGGCGGCGGGCCGACGAGGTGGATCGCCTGGCGGCGCTCGGCGCCGAGACGCTGAGCGCCGGCCGCGCCGACGCCGCGCTGGGCGCCATCGCCAAGGTGATCCGCGAGACGACCGGCGCCGCGGAGTGCCAGATCTACGTCGGCGGCCAGGACGGGGGCTTTCGGCTGGGGGCCCACGCCACGGGTGCCGCGGGCGCCACAGACGCCGCGAATGCAGCGGCTGCCGCGGC
>DATKFK010000763.1:0-4252 GCA_035544375.1 Thermoanaerobaculia bacterium | reverse complement strand
TCGGGGGCGAGGGTCGACGGCCGCGTCGCGGCCCCGCGCCTCGCGGCGGCCGGCGCTGCCCTGGCCGCCGGGTGGTCGGCGGCGATCACCGTGCCCAGCATGGCCAGCGCGTAGAGCAGGCGGGTGACCTCCTCGTAGGGCATGCCGGTGCCCAGGGCCAGCTCGTCGATGCGCCAGCCCGAGCGCAGGGCGACGGCGGCCTGGGCCTGGCGCGGGCTGAGCCGGATCTCTTCGAGAGCGAAGGGCGGGCTGGGGTGCAGGCAGAGCTTCTTGCCCACCAGCGGCACGACCCCGGCATCGACCTCTTCCTGGGGAGCGAACTTGGCGATGCCGGTGACGATGAGCTGCGGCACGCGGACCTTGAGCGGCGATTCCGGGTGCGGCACCTCCGGGTGGGTGCGGAAATCGCCGTCGCGCCAGGTGAAGACGTCGAGCAGCTTCTTGGCGAGGTTCTCCTGCAGCAGCCGGTAGAGCTCCTCGGGGGTGATCACGTCGTGGTCGAGGAGCACCTCGCCGAGCGGCTGGCCGAGCGAGGCGGACTGGCCGAGGTAGCCGTGGAGATCCTCGGCGGCGAGCTTGCCCTGGGCCACCATGTAGCGGCCCAGGGTCTCGTGCACGAGGTTGGAGCGGCAGTCGATCGGCACCCCGTGCTCGAAGACGATGCGCTTTGCGATCTGCTTGCGCCGCACCTCGACCAGCAGCGTGCGGCGATGGGTCGCGAGGGCGAGGAGGAGCGCGGCGAAAGGCACCGTCTGCCGGGGCCCCCGAGGCTCCCGGGAGTCCTGGGGCTCCCGCGGCGCCACAGTGCCGGGGGTCCCGAGCATGCCCTCGCGCAGCCGTGAGATCTCCTCGAGCTGCTCGGGTGTCGGGATCAACGCGGGGGTCCTCGTGGACTCGCAAATAGCGGGCGCCGGCGCGAGGCTACCTGCTGCATCCGGGGCTGTCAAATCGCCCGCGCGGGTGCCGCGGGTCGTGTGTCCTAAGTCTCAGGACACCACCGCGCCACGGCCCCCCGAGGGTGCTGGGCGGGCGGGGGCGCCTGGGAAACTGGGGAAAGTGGATGCCTTGACAGTTATGCTTTGTTCCCATAGAGTGGTGCCATTAGGTTTGTCGAACGTCTGATCTTTCCATCATGGAAGGAGTGGGTATGACACAGAAGTCGTGTTGGGTCTGCCTGTTTGCCGTACTCGCATGTCTGTTGGCGCTGCCGCTGGCCGGCGCGGCGTCGAGTCCCCAGCTCGTCGGTTCGGAGATCCAGGTCAACACCAACAACCTCGCCGAGCTGCACAACCCGGCCGCTGCCTTCGACGGCGCCGGGCACACGATGGTGGTGTGGGAGAACGACCTTCTCGGCGTGCGCGGGCGCCTGTACGACGGCGCCGGCAATGCCCTCGGCAGCGAGCTGTCGCTGGTCGCCAACGCCTCCTGGTCCGTCCTGCCCGGCATCGCGCCGGTCACCTTCCATCGCGATCCGGCGATCGTCTTCCTGCCCTCGGGCAACTTCCTGCTGGCCTGGGCCGAGGAGCAGGGCAACCTCGAATGGACCATCTACTTCGAGAACCTGCAGGTCTTCAGCCGCGAGATCGTCGTCCAGCAGTTCGACGTCACCGGCCGTCCGCTCGGCTCGCCGGTCACCATCAGCTCGGGTGGCGCCGGCCTCAAGAGCCGCCCGCGGCTGGCGGTGCGCTCGACCGGCGACGTGGTGGCGGCCTGGATGAGCGGCTACGGACCGGCGACGACGCCGGCCGGGGAGCTTGGGGTGTTCACCCGCCTGCTGTCGAGCAAGGGACAGCCCGAAGGCAGCCAGACCAAGGTCGACACCGTGAGCGGCGCCGTCGGCTCCACTCCGGCGCTGGCACTCGATCCCGACGGCAGCTTCCTGATCGCCTGGTCGAGCCAGAAGGGCAACGACACCTTCAACACTTCGATCTACGGCCGTGTCTTCGGCCCCTCGGGAGCGCCGCTCGCCGCGCCGTTCGCGGTCAGCGCCAACACGACCGGGCCGCAAGGTCGGCCGACGGCGGCCAACGACCGCCAGGGCAGCTACCTGGTGGCCTGGCAGGGCTACTTCAACGACGTCTGGCACTCGCGCATCTATGGCCAGATCGTCAGCAACGCGGGGGGGCTGCTCGGCAAGCTGCAGACGATCAGCAACGGCGCCGGCAAGAGCTGGGCCGAGGTCGCTCCCAGCGCGGCCCTGGCGCCCGGCGGCACGTTCACCCTGGTGTGGATGGAGTACAACACCTGGTTCCCGGTCGGCCTGGCGGGGATGCAGACGGACCGCAGCGGCGCGCCGCTCGGCAGCCTGGTCTGGATCAACAACCAGCAGATCGGCTCACAGTTCCGCACCTCCCTGGCCACCGACGGCGCGGGTCATTACCTGTCGCCCTACGAGGGCTTCCAGGATCAGTCCACGATCGGCATCCTGGCGCGGTACTTCTCCGCCAACTGATATCGATCGGGCCGCGGGTTCCCGAAGCGCCGGGAACCCGCGGCGCCGGCTCTTAGAGGCTCCCCCTTCCCCCTTCCCGGTTGCCGCCTGCCCGCCCGGCCAAGCCCGTGCTGATGGGCTGGCGGGACGGGGATCAGCTGGGCCGGCGGTCCGGCTGCGGAAGCGTTGGGGGGGCCTTTGTCCCGGTTGCACAAACGCATCTGTCGTATGGTCGGCCCAGCGCTGCGCTACTCCCTTTCATGCGGATCGCCTCTTGCCCGTGCGCCGCGTCCCACAGCGCTGCGCAAGAGCTTGCAGGCTATCTTGGCTGATCTGGCATTCCCACACGATTTCCGCGTGCCATCCTGTGCCGCGCAAGGCAGCCGGTTCATGAGATCACGACGTTCCTCTGCCCGATGTTGTTGTCTGACGGTGACAACCGCCAATTGGGGATGACGTTGGCCTGGATCACCGGATTTTCCACGATGCTCTGGTCGCCATCGGCAGTGGCGATCATGAGCATGGAACCGTTTCCGCTCCGCGCGGGAGTCCACTGGAAGGGGCCCAGCACCACCTGCCCCCCGGATGGGATGAGCCCGGCGGCCGCGACCTCCGGCGTCGTCATCGCCGCCCAATCGGCCGGCCAGTTGAGCTCGCTCCCCACGGTTCCCTGATAGCCCTTGACCTTCGCGCGGAGCGCGCTTTGGGTACCGCGATTCTTGAGCCGGACGTAGGCAAAGTTGACGGCATTCGCATTCGGGTTCTGATGAGTGGTGCCGCCGTCCGGGGCGAGTCGGTTCCAGATGTCCTGGTTCGACCACCAGTCGGCGGTGTAGGTGTACTGTCCGCCCCGTCCGCCGTCGATATAGACGTCCGTCGGGGGCGGCTGGCCGGGTGTGGTATAGGGCTTCGGCGTACCGGCCGCTTGGAACAGACCCTGCTGCTCGAAGCTCCAGCGGATCACCTTGTAGGCTGTACCTCCGGTCTGGCCTTGGAAGCTCGAGGTGCTCATATCGGCTTGCTGAAGGGCGTTGACGTAGACGACCGGATCGGTGGTCGTCGCGGTGAGCAGGCCGCAACCCTGCACGATCAGGTAGAACATGTACTGCGAGGCGAAGAGCTTGCGGGGGAGCTGCGCCGCTCCGCCGCCGATCGATTGATAGGCGCGGAACAAGGTCGAGGAGAGGACCTGTTCACCGTTGTATTGCGTGTTGTAGTTGGGGCCGAACCAGGCCCACCCCTGAGCAACGGTCCTGTCCTGTCGGCGGCCAATCCTGACGAAGGGAAAGGTGAGCCCGCGATCCAGCGCCTGGGAAGTCGGATCGGCATAAATGGCGGCCAACGAGTCGCCGGCGCTATGAGCGAAGCCGAAGTTAGGCGAGCTGACGTGGTCCCAAAGGAGGGCATGGCCGAATTCATGCAAGACGACGCGCAGAGCGCTCGCGATCCCCACCGTGTAACCGCTTTGCACGATCCCAAACAGATACATCCCCATGCCATTACCGGCGGTGTTGCCGCGGGCCTGCGCGTTCACAGCGTTGTCGAGCGCCACCGGGGCGGCCGGGACGGGGAACTTCGTGTGACTGAAATAGGTCGCCGGATCGATCCCCAGGCCCTTCACGTAGCGGTAGAGGAAGTCGCAGTGCGAATACGCGTTGACTGCGGCGAAGTCGTGGCTGGTCGAGGTGAAGGTGAAGTCGGTCCCCACTGGCTCCGTGACCGGCGTGTAGGAGGGCGGGGGAGAGTCGACGAGAGTGATGAACGGGCCGTTGAGCGCCTGCGGCTGCCCGGCAAACGGGGGGGTGAGTCCTTGAAGGGGCG
>DATKFK010000762.1:0-2560 GCA_035544375.1 Thermoanaerobaculia bacterium | reverse complement strand
CCTTTGATCGAGGAGCCGCTACGGGAGACGCCATGTGTGACGCGACGCGAGGCTGGACGAGGGGCGGGGCGGCTGCCGGCCGCACGCGGCGGCGGCGGCTCTCGGCGCTCGCCGCGTTGATGGCGGCCGCCGGAATCGTCTGGCTCGCCGGTTGTTCGACCTCCGGCACCGATCGGCTGCTGCGCACCGGCTTCGAGGCGACGGACGCCGATCGCGCGATCATCGAGCATCTGCTTGCCTCGCCCGAGATCCAGCACGCCACGCAGGTGCTGACCCGCTCGGTCCTCGACGCCGCGCTGCAGGACCTCGCCGCCCCGGAGCGCCAGGCGCAGCTGCACGAGCTGGCCGCCGGTTTTGCGGCGAGCGTCGTGCCGGCGGTGGCCGCGGCGGTCGACCAGCAGGTCCTGCCCGCGGTGCGCGACCAGCTCGCGGCGGGTCTGCGAGGCGCCGTCGAGACGGCGGTGCAGGCGGCCTTCGATCAACTGATGCGCGCCGGCAATCGCGGCCAGGTGCGGGCGCTGTCGCAGGACCTCGCGGCGTCGGCGGCAGGCGCCGCGGCACCCGCGCTGTCGTCCGCCGTCGCCGGCGGCGTCCGCACCGGCATCACCCGCGCCGTCGCCGACCTGCTGGGCCAGGTGACGGCGCCGCCCGGCGCGGGCCCGGGAGGCGCCCCGGCCGGCGGCTTCGACCGCCGCCTGGCCGAGGCCATGCGCGCCGGCAGCCAGGGCGCCTTCCTCGGCCTCGCCGATGCCCTCCACGGCGCCCTCGGCGAGGAGCTGCGCCGCCAGCAGCACGACTTCCTCGACGAGATCCATCGCGACGCCGCGGCCGAGCGCCAGGCCTGGATCGGCGAGATCCACGCGGAGCGCGACACGTGGCTGCGCAACTTCGTGGTGCTGGCGGTGATCGCCGCCGTGCTCTTCCTGGGTCTGCTCGCGGCGGTGCTATGGCTCAATCACCTGCTGCGCGAGAACCGCCGCCTGCGCGGCGCCGGGTAACATCCCGTCTCGAAATTCGCGGCAGGAGTCAGCGAGCAATCCGGGACACTGGCTCCTGGATCAGTGCTCGGACGGGGCAGGCGGCTTGGCATCTGCAGGCGGCTTGGCCTCGACCGCAATGGGGATGAAGCGAGGCTCCGAGAGCTGGTTCTTCTCGAAGGTGCGGAGGACCAGCCCGGAGCCGGTGGCGGTGGCGGCGCAGCCGGAGAGCAGGAGCCAGGCGTCGCCGCGGGGGATGAGCACCTGGTTGACCGGCAGATGGTCGCCGTTGCGGGTGGTGACGTCGGTCGGCGCCGCCGCAAGCTCGGTCCAGGCGCCGCCGGGGCCAAGACGGGCGAGCACCATCCTTTCGGCGGCGGGGCTCCGGCGATCGAACCAGACGAGCCGCAGCTCGCCGCGGTGGTCGCCGAAGGGCAGGTCGATGCCGTAGTCGATGCCCTGGCGCCACATGCCGGTGGTGTCGCCGCCGCCCCAGGGTGTCCAGGTCGAGCGGCGCCAGGTCTTGCCTGAATCGGCGGACAGGTAGGCGACGCCATCGCCCGCGATGTAGGCGGCGCCGCTTCCGGGCAGCGCCAGCAGCTGACCGCGGCGGGCGGGTGGCACGCCGGGGAGTCCCTGCACCCAGGTGGTCGGCGGGCCGCTTGCCGAAAAGAGGCCCGTGCCGGTGATCACGCCGTCGCGGCGCTGCGGCGCTGGCACGGCCTGCGGCTGGCTGACGGCGGTCACCGCCAGGCCGCCGCGGCTCTTCCAGGCGCGCCCCTCGTAGCGGAACGAGAAGGCCTGGACGAGACCTTCCTGGTTGGCGGCGGCGTGCGCCACCAGCCAGGGCGCGCCGCTCTCGTCGTAGGTCACGGCGACGGTGCTGGCGCTGGGCACGTTGAGGGGCTCGCCGAGCGGCTGCCACTCGCCATGCTCGAAGCGCGACGCCTGCAGGCAGTCGGGGCCGCAGGGCTGGAGCGCCACCACCGGTCCGGGTCCGACCGAGCCGCCGAAGCGGCCGCCCTGCCGCTCGGGCCAGGCGCGGGCGCTGGGCGTCGAGATGGGTGCGTCACCGGCGCCGGCGCCAGCGGCAGGACCGGCGTCCAGGGCGACGATCCAGGAGCCGGCGCCGCCCGGTCCGCCGACCGCGAACAGCAGCAGCCCGGACTCGGTATCCATGCCGATGACGGTGAGCGACGCCGTCGAGTCGCAGATCGCAGCCGCGGCGCCGGCCATGGCGGCAGCCGGCGCCGTGGCTGGCGCTGCCGCGTGTGCGGCTACCGCGGTAGTCACGCCGCGCGCGGCGGGCATCAGGGCGGCGAATGACCGCGGCGCGGCCGCGGCCGCGGTGTTGACGGCGGCCACCGCCGGAATCAGGGCGGCAGTGGCGAGGGCGAGCGCGCCGGCCAGGCCGAGGCGTGGGCCGGCGTGAGGGCGAGGCGGCAAGGCGGCGGTGCATTCCATGTCTGGTGTCCTCCCGCCTGGGGCTCAGGCGCCGGATGAGTCCGCCGGCGGCAGTGCGGAGCCGGCGGTGGCGGCAGCGGCGTCGGCGGCCGTGGCGGCGGTCCGCAGGACGCGCGCCG
>DATKFK010000761.1:0-7472 GCA_035544375.1 Thermoanaerobaculia bacterium | reverse complement strand
AAACGATGCGAGCCGGGTGAGTACTTTTATGAGGATTTCTTGCGTGGTGTCCTCAGCATCCTGTGGATGGTGGAGCATGCGAATGGCGATGTTGTAGATCCACGTTTGGTGCCGCTGGACCAGGTCTTCGAGCGCCTGGTGATCTCCCGAGCGGGCGCGCAGAACAAGGCTTTGGTCATCGTGGTCGGGGGAATTATCTGCCAGCGGATTATTGATAGTCATGGTGGACCTCCAAGCGTCCATATGCCCTGGCTCGATGCTCAGGGAGCCTTGGGTATTGCAGAGAAGTGGGCGCTCACAATCTTCCACTGCCCGCTTTGCTTGATGAAGACCAGGGTAGTTCGGCCATGGATCGAGAGGGTCTTGCCGTCCTTGGTGACTCCCGTAAACATGTCGTGGGCATTTACGATACCAACGGTATCGCCATACACGCGGCACGATGGCTGCCGGAAGCCGAAGCTCGCCGAGGCCAAGCCGCCCACCACCTCGTTGAGATACTTGGCGAAGGGCGCCTTGCCATCGAACCGGTAGGGAACGTGGTCAAACACTTCCACATCCTCGGAGAGCATGTCCAGAATGGGCTGGACGTCGCGCTGATCGAAGGCATCGGCGAACTTCTGAGTCAAGGCTTGGAGCTCGTTCACGCTCATGTTTGTGTCTCCTCTGACGAGTTAGACACACGCCGCGCCACACTGTGACAGAACGATCTTAGATGACGCGGTCGTTGCCGCCGTCGACCGGAACCTGCGCGCCGGTGGTGCGGGAGAAGCGGGGGCCGCAGAGCTCCACCGCCACCTCGGCGACGTCGCGGCTGCGAACCTCCAGGCCGAGGACGTTGGATCTGCGGTAGGCCTCGACATCGAGGCCGTAGGCGGCGGCGCGCGCAGCGAGGCGCTCCTCGGTCCACAGGGCGGTGTCGAAGACGGCGTTGGGGTGGACGACGTTGACGCGGATGCCGTCGCGGCCCCACTCGAGGGCGGCGACGCGTGCCAGCTGCTGCAGGGCGGCCTTGGAGGCGGAATAGGCGGCCACTCCCGGACCGGGGGCGGGCACGTTCTTCGAGCCGATCACCGTCACCCGCCCGCCGTGCGGCGCCAGGCGCAGCAGCGGATGGCACCGCCGCATCAGGATCAGGTTGGCGTCGAGGTTGACCGCCATCACCCGCCGCCACTCGTCCAGGGCAAGGGATGCGATATCGCGGCTGGCCGGGAAGATGCCGGCGTTGAGGATCAGCATGTCCAGGCCGCCGAAGGCGGCGACCCCGGCGGCCACGGCGCCCGCCACCTGGTCCTCGGCGGTGACGTCGCAGCGCAGGCCGAGCGCACCGGGGCGCGCCCAGAGGCTTTCGATCCGCGGGTCTATGTCGAGGCCGACGACCGCAGCGCCGCGTGCCAGGAGCGCATCGACGCAGGCCTTGCCGATCCCCGAGGCGGCGCCGGTGACCAGCGCCACCTCGCCGGCCAGCGGCGGCGGCTCGCCGGCGCGCCGCAGCTTGGCCTGCTCCAGGTCCCAGTACTCGAACTCGAACAGCTCCGCCGGCGACAGCACCCGATAGCCGCCCAGGCGATCGGCCCGTTCGATGACGTCCATGGTGTGCTGGTAGATCTCGGCGGCGATGGCCGCCTCGACGGCAGTGCGCCCGGCGGCCAGCAGGCCCAGCTCGGGGTCGAGGACGATGCGCGGCGCCGGGTCGAGCATGGTCTTGGGCTCGCGCGCCGCGGCGGCGTGCTGCTCGAAGTAGCGGCGGTAGGCGGCGGCATAGGCGCCGGCGTCGCGCCCCAGCAGCGGCAGGCGCCGGGTGCGCAGCACGTGGTCGGGCGTGGCCGGCCCTTGCTGCGCCACCTCCTTGAGGTCGGGGCGGCGGACGAAGCGCAGGGTGCGGGGATCGCGACGGCCGGTGACGACGAGCGGCCGCCCGGCGGCGGCGCTCACCTCCCGGCGCAGACCGGCGACGGCGGCCGCCTGCTCGGGGGACAGGGGCGCCGCCGGCGTCGTGGCATCGCCGCTGCCACCCGCCCCCGGGGCAGGGTCGAGCACCCAGGCGCCGCGGGCGCGCAGGTGGTCCTCGGCGAGGCCGACGAGGTGGATCATGCGCTCGTAGGACTCGCGCGCGGTGTCGCCAAACGAGAAGATGCCGTGCTTGAGCAGCACCATGCCCAGGACCGAATCCGGCAACCCGCGGCCGGCGGGGCCTGCGGGGCCGGGAGCTGCCCCATGGTCCCCCGCTCCGGTCCTGGCAATCTCGGCGGCCCCGGCAATCCCGGCGGCCCCGGCAATCCCGGCGGCCCCGGCAATCTCGGCGGCCCCGGGAGCTCCGGAGGACAGCCGCTCGAAGACGGCGCGGGCGAGCTCGAAGCCAGGCATCACGTAGGGGATGACGATGACCGAATCGCCGTAGATCTCCCGCACCCGCTCGGCCGCATCCGGCGTGTCGGTGACGGTCACCACGGCATCGGCGTGGGTGTGGTCGACGAAGCGATGCGGCAGGATGGCGTGCAGGATGGCTTCGACCGACGGCGGCGGCGCGCCGGCGCGAAGGGTATGGATCGCCAGTTGCTCGACCATCTGCGGATCGCCGAGCGCCGGCAGCTCGGCCAGGCGCCGGGCCGCCGCCAGGGCCACGGGGGCGAAGCCCGATTCCTCGATGGTCTCGAGGTCCCAGCCGCTCCCCTTGACGTAGAGGACGTCCTCCTCCTCGCCGAAGAGGTTGCGCTGGCGCAACTTGACGGAGGTGTTCCCGCCGCCGTGCAGCACCAGCGAGCGGTCGCGGCCGAGCAAGCGCGACGTGTACACCCGCAGCCCAAGGTCGCCATGGTAGCCGGCGGCTTCGGCGTCGTCCCAAAGGCTCTGCATCGGCGTGTCTCCCCCGCGGCGGCAAGACGCGCTGGGTCGCTCGCCGGGCCGGCGGCAGTCTAACGCTCCCAGCACACCGCGGGCGCCCCCACATACCCGTCAGTCCTATCTTTTGTAGATTCGCAGATTCTGCTATACAGTCATGTTCCGTAAAGAAGGAACATCGCATCCAACCCGGCGACGGGTTGGCGGAGGTTTGAAGCCATTCGCGACAACTTGTTGCTTATAAGTGTCACGAATTAGCCCTCACGTGGAACTGTGGAGGTAAGGGCCTCGTCCGGCGCACGCGTCATCGTCCTGCCAGGCAGGTGCAGGTCGAGCGGGGGCGGCCCGTCCAATCGCATGGGAGGAGAGGAGATGGAGGATCGTCACCTGTCGCTGGTCACCCTGGCGAGGTTGGCCACCGGCCGGATCGAGATCGAAGAGATACGGCAGCTCCTGATCCCCCACCTGGTCAGCGTCTGCGCCGGCTGCCGGGAGATCCATGGCGAGCTGCAGCGTCTCAAGCAGGAGGTCGGCCACTGGGACGAATTGGTCGTCGTCCTTGAAGGGCTCGACGCTCCGGACCTCTGGCACCGGCTGCAACCGATGCCCTACGACCAGCAGCTGCGGCAGGTGGAGGAAGACGGCGAGCTGCAGACCTGGGCGCTCTGCCGCCTGCTGCTGCGAAAGAGCCTGGAGGCGACCTTCCACCGTCCCGATCTCGCCGTCCAGCTGGCGTACCTGGCGGTGAAGATCGCCGTCCACCTCGGCGACGCCTACAACCGCGATTGGGTGATGGACCTCCGGGCGCTGGCGTTTGCCTACCTGGGTAATGCCCGGAAAGTTCTGGGCGAGTTGAAGAGCGCGGACGACGCTTTCTATGAAGCTCATTCGCACCTCCGCCGCAGTGGTACCGGGAACCCTCGTGTCGAAGCGGAGGTGCTCGACCTGGAGGCCTCGCTGCGTCAGACCGAGAGGCGCTTCGGTGAGGCTTTAGAACTCCTCGATCGGGTTTTCGCGACTTACACCGGAGACGACCCGGAGATCAGTGACCTCCATCTCGCCGGCCAGGCGCTGGTCAAGAGGGCGTACACCCTTGAGCAGATGGGCGAGGTCGAGCAAGCGATCTCCACCTTGCGCGAGGCCGCGCCCATGATCTCGGAGGAGCGAGACCCGCGCTTGCTTCTTTGTCTCAAGCACAACCTGATCATGGTCCTCGCGGCGGCGGGATTGCACCAGGACGCTTCCGCCATGCTCCCCGAAGTAAAGGATCTCGCCAACCGCCTTGGCAACGAGCTGGATCTGCTACGGCTGCGATGGGTCGAAGGCCGCGTGGCACTCGGGCTCGGGATGCGCGGCCCTGCAGAACAGGCTTTCAAGGAGGTGCAGCGGGACTTGCTGAATCGCGACATGGGTTACGACGCGGCACTGGCATCGCTGGACCTCGCCATCCTCTATGCCCAAGAAGGATGCATCTCGGAACTCAAGCAGCTCGCCCTGGATATCCTGCCGGTCTTCTCGTCACAGGAGGTGCATCGCGAGGCCATGGCGGCCCTGCTCCTCTTCCAGCATGCCTGCGAGGAGGAGCGGTTGACCGTCGAGCTTGCCCGTCAGCTGGCTTCCCTGCTCGAACGTGAAAGGCCCCGCGGTTCGATGGCTCGGCGAGACTCGGCCGAGCCGGGGTGAATGCTGCCGACACTGTTCGGCACCAGGCTTCCAGGCAAGGAGTGACCTGGGCGCAGCGTTCCCTTCATGCCGCTCTCGCCCCGAGCGGCACTTCATTTCCTATTCTGACAACTAATTGTCTCATTGATGCACCTGGATTTCTAGGCGACTCGCTCGCGGCCGTAGTGGCTGCCGAGGCGCAGCCGCCATGAAAGGAGCCGTACCATGGCCCACCCCGCACGCATCCTTGCGGCCGCTCTCCTCGTCACCGCACTAGCGGTTCCCGCCTCGCTCCACGCCTCCGCTCTGCCGAGTCTGTCGCCGGATGCGCGGCCAGGCGCCGGAATGTCGCTTCGCATCGATTCCTGGTCCCTCGACTGGCTCTTCCGCTTGGTCAACCAAGCCTGGCCGAAGAATGGTCCTGGACTCGATCCGACTGGCACCGGCTCGGGCACCGACAATGGCCCCGGCCTCGACCCAACCGGCCGGGCGCCGGTTCGCAGGCACGCCGCGGCCAAGGATTCCTCCCCGGACGCCGGTGGCGGCCTCGACCCAAGCGGCCGTGCCCACTCCAGGTTCTCGTCCGGTCGGCCGAGACTGTAGCCACCAATCCTGGGCGACACCGGAGGCGGCCGCGACCTGCCGGCATCGGCATGGCGCACCGTCCTCCGGTGGGTGCCCGCGTGCTCACTCCCCCAAGAACCCTCGCAAACCGAGCAGTGGGTAGCGGCAATGGGCGTCTTGGGCCTCCACCGTGACTCTGGCCCCGCTGCAGTCCTCGGCTCCTCCGCCAAGAAAAGGCAGGTCACGGTGGAGGTCCAAGGCGCCCTCCAGGCCGCTACCCCGCAGGGCAAGAACCCCTCTCACCCACCAGGGGCCATGGGGGCCGTGGGATAATCGCGCCGGCGCCGGAAGGACGGCACCATCTGCCGGTTCGGCCGGCGCCAAGACGCCAAGACGCCAGACGCAACGGCGCCAAGACGCCAGGGCGCCAAGACGCGAGGGAGGTGAGCGATGAAGGCGGTGCGTGTGCATCAGTTCGGCGGTCCCGAGGTGCTGGTCTACGAAGACGTGGACGATCCGCGGCCCGGTCCCGGGCAGGCGCTGGTGCGGATCGAGGCGGCAGGGCTCAACTTCATCGACGTCTACCACCGCACCGGCTTCTACAAGCTGCCGACGCCGCCGCCGCTCATCCTCGGCCAGGAGGCGGCCGGAACGGTCACCGCGGTCGGCGACGGGGTGTCCGAGCCCGCGGTGGGCGACCGCGTCGCCTACTGTGGCGTACAGGGCTCCTACGCGGAGCTGGCCGCCGTGCCCGCGGCGCGGCTGGTCAAGCTGCCCGAAGGCGTGAGCACGCGCCAGGGCGCGGGGCTGATGCTGCAGGGCATGACCGCCCATTACCTCGCCACCACGACCTGGCCGCTGAAACCGGGCGACTCCTGCCTGGTCCATGCCGCCGCCGGCGGCGTCGGCCAGCTGCTGTGCCAGATCGCCAAGCTGCGCGGCGCCCACGTCTTCGCCACCGTCTCGACGGAGGAAAAGGCGCAGATCGCCCGCCAGTGCGGCGCCGACGAGGTGATCCTCTATACCCGGCAGGACTTCGCAGCCGAGGTCAAGCGCGCCACCGACGGCCGGGGCGTGCAGGTGGTCTATGACAGCGTCGGCAGCACCACCTTCGACAAGAGCCTGGCCTGCCTCGTGCCACGCGGCCTGATGGCGATCTTCGGCCAGTCGAGCGGCCCCGTCCCGCCGTTCGATCTGGGCCGGCTCGCCGCCGGCGGCTCCCTCTTCCTCACCCGCCCCACCCTGTTCCACTACATGGCCACCCGCGAGGAGCTGACCGACCGCGCCGGAGACCTCTTCGCCTGGCTCGCCGCCGGCAAGCTTCACCTCCACATCGGCGCCGAGCTCCCGCTCCGCAACGCCGCCGAGGCCCACCGCGCCCTCGAAGGACGCCGGACCACCGGCAAGGTGCTGCTCATCCCGTAGCGCCCTTTCCTGCCGGCAGGCAGAGGCGATGTGCGCAGGGGCGGCGCCGCCGCTGTGGGGGCATCACGGCAGCGGCGCCGGCGGGCCCGCCCTCGCTTGCCCCCGCCGCCGGTGTCATACTTGGTCATTCCCAGCGGCTCGGCCGACACGATACCGATCACAAGGAGCTTCGCATGCGAGGCAGCAACCCAGCGCTAAACCCCGGAGCGTTCACCAGCGTGGCGGGCACCGCCACCGCCGGCATGACGGTGCAGGGCACCATCAACAAGACCGGCATCCTGATCCTGCTGACCATGGCCTCCGCCACCTGGACCTGGAGCCTGGCGGGACGCGATCCCGCCGCGGCCGGACCTCTCGTGCTGCTGGGCCTGCTGGGCGGGCTCGTCTTCGCCCTGGCGACGGTCTTCGCCAAGCGCTGGGCGCCGGTAACCGCGCCGCTCTACGCGCTGCTCGAAGGGCTGGTCCTGGGCGGCATCTCGGCGCTCTACAACGCCGCCAGCCACGGCATCGCGATCCAGGCCGTGGGGCTCACCTTCGGCACCCTGGTGGTCATGCTGGCGGCTTACAGCACCGGCCTCATCCGCGTCACGCAGCGGTTCCGCACCGTGGTGGTGGCCGCCACCGGCGCCATCGCGCTGTTCTATCTCGTGTCGCTGGTGCTCGGGTTCTTCAACGTGCAGGTGCCGCTGCTCTACAGCAGCGGGCCCGTCGGCATCCTGTTCAGCGTGGCGGTGGTGATCGTCGCCGCCTTCAACCTGGCGCTCGACTTCAACTTCATCCAGGCCGGCGCCGCCGCCGGCGCGCCGCGCTTCATGGAATGGTACGGCGCCTTCGGCGTGATGGTGACGCTGATCTGGCTGTACCTCGAGATCCTGCGCCTGCTCTCCAAGCTGCGCAGCCGGTAGCGGTCGGCGGGGGGGGCCCGGCGCGCGCCGGGCCCCCCCCGCCGACCGCTACCGGCTGCGCAGCTTGGAGAGCAGGCG
>DATKFK010000760.1:0-2122 GCA_035544375.1 Thermoanaerobaculia bacterium | reverse complement strand
TCGACGAGGCGTTGGCGTTCGCGCAGCGTGCCGGCATCGCCATCTACGCCATCGGCGCGCACATCCCGCGCCTCGACCTGCAGATCCGCGGCCACCTGGCCAAGCTGGCCGAAGAGACCGGCGGCCGCAGCTTCTTCATCGAATCGGCGACCGAGCTCGACGGCGTCTACGCCTCGATCGAGGACGAGCTGCGCTCGCGCTACCTGCTCGCCTACCAGCCGAAAGCCGCACCCCGCGCCGGCGAGTTCCGCACCGTCGAAGTGCGGGTGGCCGGCGACGGCATGCGCGTCAAGACCATCCGCGGCTACTACCCGTAGCCGACGCGGGCTGGCGCGGCCGCCGGCGGCCTGGATCTCCCCGCTCACCGCGATCCCCCGTGACCGGATATGTCGTGGTAAAATATCCGTAATGGTGCGTCCTGAAAGCTGTGCTGGACTCGCGGGTGCAAGTCCCGTCGCGGTAAGCAAGCCGCTGCGCCGCGTAGCAGGCTCCGGGCGGGGGGAGAGATCCCGGCCGTCTGAGCGGAGCGTCGAAAGCCCTCCGGGAGCCGTAGGGTTCCTCGGGAGGGGGGCAAACCTGCGGGCCGAATGCGAAAGCGTGAACCTTGCAGCCTCGTGAGATAGAAGCCGAAAGGCAGAGGGGCCGAGCCCGTCATTTCGGGGCGAAGGCAACAGACTGTGCAGGGAGAAGCGGCGGTGCACAGGACCCTCTCGGGGTAAGGAGGACGGCACGCAGGGACAGTCCAGCACGGAACAGGAGAGGCCCTCCTCGGCGGCCCACGTCGGGCGAAGGCGGACCCTATAAGCCTGTGGCGAAATGGGTTCGTGCCGAGAGGGAGTCCGAGGGGCTCGTAGTACCTGGGAGGGTGGGTCGGACAGGCCCGCCGGAGGGAAGGGGCCCTGGTTTCGTCGCGTCGGCGGCTGGGGGTAAGTGCGAGGGCATGACCGCATGGTCCAACCACCCCTAGACAAAGTACGACAACTCCAACGCCGACTGTTCATGGCGGCCAAGCAGAGCAAGGGTCGGCGCTTCCACGCGCTGTACGACCGGATCTGTCGGGGTGACGTCCTGGCGGAGGCGTGGCGGCGGGTGCGCAGCAACCGGGGGGCTGCCGGCGTCGATGGGGAAACCCTGAAGGCGATCGAGCAGGGGGGCGTGTCCCGGTTTCTTGGTGAGCTTGAAGCACGTCTTCGGAGCGGGAGGTACAGGCCGCAGCCGGTGCGGCGGGTGTACCTGGCGAAGCCGGACGGAGGGCAGCGGCCGTTGGGCATCCCGACGGTGCGCGACCGGGTGGTGCAAGCGGCAGCCAAGCTGGTGTTGGAGCCGATCTTCGAGGCTGACTTCAAGGGCTGTTCCTTTGGATTCCGCCCGAGGCGCAGTGCCACGGAAGCGCTGGAAACGATCCGCCTGGTTGGGGGCCGGGGCTACCGGGTCGTCGTCGATGGGGACATCCAGAAGTTTTTCGACACGCTGGACCACGGAAAGCTGCTGGAGCTGCTGAGGCGGCGGATTTCGGACCGGAAGGTGCTCAAGCTGTTAGGTCTGTGGCTGAAGGCCGGGGCGATGGAGGAGGGAGCGGTGCGCAGCACCGAGCTGGGAAGTCCCCAGGGAGGTGTGATCTCGCCGCTGCTGGCCAACATCTACCTCGATGTCCTGGATGACACCTGGGAGCGGCAGTACGGCCACCTGGGTAAGCTGGTGCGCTATGCCGACGACTTCATCGTCCTGTGCCGCAGCCGGGTGCAGGCCGACGAGGCGCAGCGGCGAATCGGCGCGATTCTGGGGCAGCTGGGCCTGACGTTACATCCGGAGAAGACGCGGGTGGTGGAGTTGAGGCTGGGAGGCGAGGGATTCGACTTCCTGGGGTGCCATCTACAGGTCATGCGCTCGCACTTCAAGGGGCGCACCTACCTGTTCCGTTGGCCCTCGGCGCGGTCGATGAACCGCATCCGCCATCACATCCGGGAGCTGACGGGCCGCCGGCGGCGGTCGGGGATGAAGGACGTCCGGGAAGTGATCCGGGACCTCAACCCCGTGCTGCGAGGATGGGGCGGGTACTTCTGCACCGGCAACGCGTCGCTGAAGTTTCAGCAGGTGGATCGGTACGTCAATCAGCGGCTGG
>DATKFK010000759.1:0-3126 GCA_035544375.1 Thermoanaerobaculia bacterium | reverse complement strand
CGAGGTCGCCGACACCTTCTTGCGCGTCGAGAACCCGGGCGCGAAGAGCAGCCGCAGGACCTCGCCCTGGTCCAGCGCGGCAGCCGCCGCGGCATCCAGCAATCCCGCCTGCACCGCCTGCTGGCGCACCCGCTTGGCATCGATGCCGCCGCCGTCGTCGGCGATCTCCAGCCGCACCCGGGAGCCCGTGGCGCCGGCGCTGAGGCGGATGCGCCCGGCGCGCGGTTTGCCGCGGCCCTCGCGCACCTCGGCCGACTCGATGCCATGATCGACCGCGTTGTGCACCAGGTGGAGCAGCGCCTCCTCGAGCTCGTGGGCGATGCGCCGGTCCAGCCGCGTCTCCTCTCCCTCCACCACCACCTCGACCTCGCGTTTGAGCGAGCGCCCGATCTCGCGAGCGTAGCGGGCGAGCGCCAGCAGCGAACCGCGCAACGGCTGCAGCTGCAGCTTCAGCACGCGGTCGAGGTGCTCCTCGGCGGCGTGCAGCAGCCGCCGCTGTCCGCCTTCGACGTCGATGGCCGTGCGGCGCAGCATCGCGGCGAGGACGCTCAGCACCTGCCCCGGCTGAGAGTCGCGCACCCCTTCCTCGGCCAGCCGCGCCAGCTCGTTGAGGCGGACCGCGACCGGCCGCGAGCCGAGCGCCATGATGCGCATCTCGGTGGCGCGCTCGGCCACCGTGTCCAAGGCCTGGGAATCGACCCGGAAGTCGCCGCCGCCGCTCCGCGGCGATGGCGGTGAACCGGCAGGAGCGGCAGGGGCCGCAGGGGCCGCAGGGGCCGCAGGCGCAACCGCGTTCTCGGCCGCGGCAGGCGCCGGCCGCCCGGCCGCGGGCGGCTCCACCGGACCGCCGATGGCGCCGGGCGCGGCAGCCGGAGCGCCGATGGCGCCGGGCGCGGCAGCCGGGCCGCCGGCGCCGCCCGGAAGCGCCACCGCCAGCAGCGCCAGCAGCTCGTCCTCGGCAGGCGGATCGCCGCTGCCGCGCTGCACCAGGTCGACCATACCGCTGAGGCGGTCGAGCACGCGCATCAGCAGCGGAACCAGGCCCGCGGTCGCTGGCGCTCCCGGGCGGGCGCCGTGCAGCAGCTCTTCGGCCGCATGGCAGAGCTCCGCGAAGGCGCCGAGCCGCATCATCCGGCCGGCGCCCTTCAGCGTGTGCAGCTCGCGCCGGGCCTCGACCGCCGCCTGGGGATCCTCGGCGAGGCGCGGCAGGCAGAGAGCCAGCCTGTCGAGGCGTTCGCGCGACTCCTCGACGAACAGCGGCACCAGGTCGGCGAACTCGTCTTCCATCGGCGGCAGCGGCGGCATGGCGATCCAGCGGTGCGGCGGTCAGCTCTTAGAGCGGCATTTGTCTCACGGCTCTGTGCCGCCGCAGGCGGAGGTAACTCATATCTTGGTCCAGCTATCGACGTTGACGTCCAAGCCCAGCACGCCGCTGAGCTGGCCGCGCTCGTAAAGGGGGGTGGCGGCGGTGAAGATCTGCTGCCCCGAGATCAGCGAGTCGAACAGCGGCGTCAGCACGGTGCGTTCCTCGCGCACCGCCGCCTTGAACCACGGGCGATCGCTGAAGCCTTCGCCGGCCCTCACCCCGATCGGCACCTCGCGCTCGCCGATGAGCTGGCGGTTGACGCTGAGGGCCACCTGGCCGCCCCTGCCGTCGTAGAAATAGAGGCACTCGATGTAGGGCTGCTGGTCGATCAACTCGCTCAGCAGCCGCTCGATGGCGTCCCAGTTGCCGAGCCGCCGCCGCACCTGCCCCGCCCAGGTCTCGGCCAGGTGCTTGAGCGAATGCGGCGATTCGAGGTGGAACGACTGCGCGAGCATCTGGATGGCCAGGCCCAACCGGTTCAGCCGCTCCGCGGTGTCGGAGAACTGCTTGAGCCCGTCGGCCATCCGCTGCACCACCTGGCTCACCTCCTTGAGGGTCAACACCACCTCGTCGGACGCGGCGTTCTGCTGCTGGGTGGCGAGCGAGATCTCGCGCGCCACGCGCGCGGTGTCGCCGGAAGCTCCCCGCAGCTGCTCGATCGACGAGGCCGCGGCCCGCGCCCGCGCCAGCACGCCGGACGCTTCGGCGTTGCCTTCCTCGGTGGCCACCACCGTGGCGCGGATCGAACCGGCGAACTCTTCGAGCAGGTAACGCACCGACTCCACCGATTCCTGCGAGCGCTGCGCCAGCCGCCGGACCTCGTCGGCCACCACCGAGAACCGCCGGTGGTGATCGCCGGCGGCCGCCGCCTCGATGGCCGCGTTGAGCGACAGGATGTGGGTTTCGTGGGCGATGTCGGTGATCAGGTCGAGAACGCGGTAGATCTCCTTGGAGCGCGCGCCCAGGGTGTCCGCACGGTTGGCGATGCCGCTGATCCGCTTCTTGGCCTCCTCGATGCCGGCGACCGCCTCCTCGACCGCGGCGGCGCCCTTGTCGCCGCTCTCCTCGGCCTTGCCGGTGAGATCGGCCTGGCTGGCGGCGTTCTCGGCGATCTGCGACGCGGTGCGCGCCAGCTCCTCCATCGCGGCGGTGATCTCCACCACCGAGGCCGCCTGCTCCGACGAGCCCGAGGCCAGGTCCGAGGCGATCTGGTTGACCGAGTTGGCGGCGCCGGCCACCTCGATCGAGCTCTCCTGGATCTGCTGCGCCAGCACGTCGAGGGCGGCGGTGGCGCCGCCGAAGGCAACGCGCAGCTGGGGCGGCAACGATTCGGAGCGCCCCTGGGAGTTGACCAGGTCGCCGCTGCGCAGCAGGTCGAGCGCCAGCGTCAGGTCCTCCTCGACCGCGCGGTTGCGTCGCTCGAGCGAGCCGACACGGTCCCAAAGACCCAGCTGCGGCCGGTACACGAAGGCGACGTACAGCCAGATCCCGGTCAGCGCGGCGACCAGGTAGAAGTCCTGCAGCCAGCCCGGCGCGCCCTGTTCGTCGGCCACCACCAGCAGGAGATACCCTGCCACCGCCGTGGCGACCGCCAGCGCCAGACCGGCAACGGCTCGTTGGTTCGCCGGGCTGCGCGTGCCCGCCGCACTCTCCGCAGCCGGCGCGGCGACCACCTCAGTTGCCATCTTCAGCGTCTCCCATCTGCGCCTCGCCGTCTTCGCGGGAGGCCCTGGCGAGCAGCGACCGCGGCGGCGCGAGCG
>DATKFK010000758.1:0-3066 GCA_035544375.1 Thermoanaerobaculia bacterium | reverse complement strand
GCCTGGCCGCCGAGGCTGCCTCGCCGGCGGCCGCCGCGGCGGCGCCGGGGGCGGCGGCGCACCCCCAGGCCGAGCGGGTGCGGGCGCGGGCGGAGACGCGGCGCGAGGCGCTGCGGCAGCGGCCCGCCCATCGCACCGCCGGCGGCGGCGGAGGCCGGCGCGGTGGCTGAGCCCGCGCCCAAGGGGCCGCCGGGGCCGCCCGCGGTCGCCATCGTCGGCATCGCCGCCCGCTTCCCCGGCGCGGACGGCGCCGAACGCTTCTGGCGCAACCTGCGCGACGGCGTCGAGTCGATCGCCCGGCTGGACGATGCGGAGCTGGCGGCCGCCGGCGTCGATCCGGCGCTGGCCGCCGATCCGCGCTACGTGCGCGCCAAGGGGGTGCTCGCCGGCGCCGACCTCTTCGACGCCCCCTTCTTCGGCTTCACCCCGCACGAGGCCGCGGTGATGGACCCGCAGCAGCGGGTCTTCCTCGAATGCGCCTGGCAGGCGCTCGAGGATGCCGGCTGCGACCCCCGCCGCGCGCCAGGGCGGATCGGGGTGTGGGCCGGCTCGGGCGCGGCCAGCTACCTGCTCGCCAACCTCCTCCCCGCCCGCGCCCGCCTCGCGGCGATGGGCGAGCTGCAGGCGATGCTGCTCAACGACCGCGACTTCCTCGCCACGCGCACCGCCTTCGCGCTCGACCTCAAGGGGCCCGCGGTGACGGTGCAGACCGCGTGCTCGACCTCGCTGGTCGCCGTGCACCTGGCCTGCCAGAGCCTGCTCGCCGGGGAGTGCGACCTGGCGCTCGCCGGCGGCGTCTCGGTGAGCGTGCCGCTCGCCGCCGGCTATCTCCACGAGGAGGGAGGTATCCTCTCGCCCGACGGCCGTTGCCGCGCTTTCGACGCCGCCGCGGCCGGCTCGGTCGAGGGCAACGGCTGCGGCGTCGTGGCGCTGCGCCGGCTCGCCGACGCCCTGGCCGCCGGCGACCGCATCCATGCCGTGATCCGCGGCTCGGCGATCAACAACGACGGCGCCGCCAGGGTGGGCTTCACCGCGCCGAGCGTGGACGGCCAGTCCGAGGTCATCGCCGAGAGCCTGCTCGTGGCCGGCGTCGCGCCGGAGTCGATCGGCCTGGTCGAGGCCCACGGCAGCGGCACGCCGCTCGGCGACCCCATCGAGCTGGCGGCGCTGGCCAGCGCGTTCCAGTCCGCGCGGCCCGAGCCGGGGGGCTCCCGCGGGTACCGGCGCGCCTCCTGCGCGGTGGGGTCGGTGAAGACCAACATCGGCCATTGCAACGCGGCGGCCGGGATCGCCGGGCTGCTCAAGGCCGTGCTGGCGCTCGCCCACCGCACGCTGCCGCCGAGCCTCCACTTCGCGGCCCCCAACCCGCGGATCGCCTTCGCGGAGGGCCCTTTCCACGTGCCGGTCGCGGCGGCGCCCTGGCCGCGGGGGCGGGAGGCGCGGCGCGCCGGCGTCAGCTCCTTCGGCCTCGGCGGCACCAACGCCCACGTGGTGCTCGAGGAGGCCCCGGCGGCGGCGCCCGCCGAGCCGCCGGCGCGGCCGTGGCAGCTGCTGGTGCTCTCGGCGCGCAGCGCCGGCGCGCTCGACGCCGCGGCCGCCCGCCTGGCCGCCCACCTCGACCGCGGCCTGGACCGCGGCCTGGACCGCGGCCTGGACCGCGGCGGGGACGCCGGCACGGACGAGGACGCCATGGAGCGCGGCGAGGATGCCGCCCCACCGCCGGCGGCGGCGGCTCCGGCCGCCGGCGCGCGGCTCGCCGACGTGGCCTGGACCCTGCAAACCGGACGCCGCGCCTTCGCCCACCGGCGGATCGTGGTGGCGCGCGAATGGAGCGCGGCCGGCCGGCGCCCGCCCCTCTCCGGCCGCTGCGAAGCGGCGGCGGCGCGGCCCGTCGTCTTCCTCTTCCCCGGCCTGGGCGATCAGTCGGTGGACATGGCGCGGGAGCTGTACGAGACCGAGCCCGCCTTCCGCGACACGTTCGACGGCTGCGCCGCCCGCCTCGCCCCGCGCCTCGGCGCCGACCTGCGGGAGGTGGTCTTCCCGCCCGCGCCGCCACGCCGCCAGAGCCGCCCGCCGGCGGGGAATGGCGGCGCCGGGCGCGGCCTCGCGGCAATGGTGCGGCGCGGCGGCGCGGCCTTGGACGGCACCGGGCACGCGCCTGCCGACGCGGCAGCGGCCCGCCTCGACCGCACCCTCTTCGCGCAGCCGGCCTGCTTCGCCGTCGAGCTGGCCCTCGGCCGGCTGCTGCTCTCCTGGGGCATCGAGCCCTGTGCGCTCATCGGCTATAGCGTCGGCGAGCTCGTCGCCGCCTGCATCGCGGGCTCGCTCGGCCTCGGGCAGGCTCTCGACCTGGTCGCCGAGCGGGCGCTCGCGATCGATGCGCTGCCGGGCGGCGCCATGCTGGCCGTGCCCCTGCCCGAGGCGGAGCTCGCGCCGCTGCTCGGACCCGGCCTCGCCCTGGCGGCCACCAACGGCCCGCATTTCACGGTTGCCGCCGGCACCGCCGCCGAGGTGGAGGCGCTCGCCGCCCGCCTCGCCGCGGCGGGCACGACCTCGCTGCGGCTGCGCACGACGCACGCCTTCCACTCGCCGTTGATGGCGCCGGCGGCCGCGGCGCTGGCCCCGGCGGCCCGCGCCATCCTCGGCGGACCGATGGCCCCGCCGCGCATCCCCTGGATCTCCAACCTCACCGGCAGCTGGATCACCGGCGCCGACCTCGCCGACCCGGATTACTGGGCGAAGCACCTCCGCGGCACGGTGCGCTTCGCCGAGGGGCTGGGGGAGCTGCTCGCCGAGCCCGACCGGGTCTTCATCGAGGTCGGCCCGGGCGGCACGCTCTCCACCCTGGTCCAGCAGCATCCCGCGGCCACGGCCGGCCGCGTGGCGGTGCCGGCGCTGCGGCGGCCGGACGCGGAGGAGGGCTCGGACGTCGCCTTCCTGCTCGAGGCGGTGGGGCGGCTGTGGATCGCCGGCGTGGAGATCGACTGGCAGCGCTTCCACGGCGGCGAGCGGCGGCGGGTGGCCAGCCTCCCCACCTATCCGTTCGAGCGCCAGCGCCACTGGATC